>NZ_AUTP01000274.1:0-5323 GCF_000498075.1 Pseudoalteromonas sp. TAB23 | reverse complement strand
AGCCGCCACCATCTTTTGATTATTAGCGCCGTCTGCGAACACCGCTTTTTCCTGCATGTATTCCAATACACGAATTTTAGCGGGGATAATATCGAGCTCTTCCTTTACTTTGGCGAAGAAGGTGCTTTTAGCGCCAGTTTTTTCTTCATCAGTAAGGTATAAGAAGATTTGTTCACGGGGTAAATCTGCAGCAAACGGTTTGCGGCCACGTGGTTGAGAGGGGGCTTTTTTATTCGTGTTAGTGGCCAGCGTTTCGTCTTGCTCATGAGCAATCACATCAGGGTCGGTGACTAACTCGGCTTCATCAAACAATAAAAACTGCCCTTGGCCGATTTTTTCACTGCTGGGAGCAAAGCGTTTTAATTTGAGGTGGCGCACCACCTCTTCTAAAATATCGATGCGCTCAGACTGCTCTCTATTCACACGGACTTGCTCTGCTAACTGAGCACGAAGCAGTTCGATTTCAGTCATATTTTTAGAAGAGGAAGTCACGATACAAATAGCCTTTAACGCCTTATTTTAACTGGGCTTATTGTATCAAAGCAGGCTGTTTTTGTCGCTAAAAAACTGACTCGAATTGTAATTTTTTATGGGGTTTCATTAGGTTAATATCATAGCCATCAAGTAGCCAATTAAGTTGTTGCCCCGTTAAGTTCACCAGCTCATCAGGGCGCTTGGGCCACTTAAATTTATCCTCAGCTAACGCTTTGTAATACAGGACAAAGCCATTATCTTCCCAAAATACGCATTTGATTTTGTTACGCTGTTTATTAGTGAATGCATACAGCTCACCACTAAACGGGTTGTGGCCTAATTCTGCTTCAATGAGCGTACTTAAGCCGCGATGAGACTTGCGAAAATCAATCGGCTCACAATATAAAAACACGCGCGGCAAATGGGCAGCAGGTCGCAGAGTCGGTTGCATCAGCGTAGGTACTCCAACAATTGCGCCGCAACCGGGGCGTTCATGGCATCGATGCCACCCAGTAGAATGCCGTTGGGTAGTGTAATACAAAGGGATGATGCGCTCTCAGGCACCGCTGCCAACTGAGCCACGGCAAATCCTGACGGGCGAGCAAGCTGTACATTATTGCACTTGGCTAATTTGCACTTCCAATAACTAAATTGATTTTGGTCGAGCTCGTGAGTACGGCAATAGTGTGCTTGCGAGCCGCCTGTTTGTTGCCATGCATCGATATGATGCTGCCAATGTTGAGTATGTGACATATTGAAACCTCGATAAGTAATGACTGACGTCATTATCAAGGCTCAGATTAAATTTGGAATAACGCGGAGTAATGAGCGCTTACGCTATACGCTTACAATATAACTCTAACATTAGAAAAAATAAAAATGAGAAATAAACTGCCTATATTGCTTATTGTATTAGCTGTGATTATATCATGTGTGCATGATGCATACCTTTACAGTAATTCAATACCATTAATTCAAATGGACTTAACGCAAAAAAACAGCTTAATTTATACGGTTTCACCAGCAAAAATTTAAGCTAAATGGTCTTTGCTAATCTATCAGAACCAAGACGAAAAAAACCACCGTAGCTAGTAAGGCAAGGTGTTTATTGTCCACTTGCTACAATTAATACTTTTGCATGTGCACGATTTCATTTGTGTGAAAAAATGACAGTGTTAATTCTAAATGAGAGCTCAAAATGATGACTAACTCACTAAGTATATTTATACTAATTTGCGCTTTATGCCCACTTTTACATATTCACGCTACCGACAGCAAGTTAATTACAGTAACGGTTACTCAGCGTTTGTCTGAGACACCCGATTTAGCTTTACTGCAGAAAGAGCTGTTAAAAAAAGCTCAAAGGCAAGCTAAAACATCGGTTCAATCGAATGCCGGTGATTCAAAATACGCAACTCATTCAAATGCAGAGTTAAAACTTCAATCGTTTGATTTTGAAGTTAACAGTGATAAGCGAACTATTAAAGCTATCTATGAAGTTAAAGAACTGCAACTAAGCCGCAAAACGAAAAGCGGTATTGTGATTAATGAGGAGCAGTTTACAGTTGAGGCCAACCAGCGTGCCGCAAAAAAATTCGACGAAGAAGCCAAAAATAAGCTTGATGCGTTAGCACTTAGGGGTTCTAGGGATTTTCCCCTCTAAAGTAACATAAATCGCCACAACCCTCGCAGTTAATGGCTTGTGGAGCTGGGTTACCTTTCATTTTAGACTTCATTTTCAACAATAGGCCTAGTTATTTCCTGTAAATCAGGTAGTTTGCGGTTACTAGCGAACTGATAAGTGCCGCTCAGATTAATGTTCTGCCATGCAACGGGTGATACTTGTCGAGTTATTGCTGCTTTTTCCTCGTCACCAACTTCTTCAAAGTGCAGTAATAGATGACTTAGGATCATCGAGTTAAAGTAGATAATAGCATTTGCCGTCAAACGGGCACACTCGTTCCAGACGACTATTTCTGATTCGTTTTTTCCACGGAACTGGTCACGATTGACCGATGCAATAGCTCGCCTGAGGAAATGCCAGGCTTCGCCTCGGTTCAGTGCTCGTTGAACATATTGGCGCAGACTTGCATCATCAATATAATCAAGTAAATATTGGGCTTTGATGAGCCTATTATATTCCGTTAATGCTTGTAATATAGGGTGTCTAGATGGATAACCAGATAATTTGCGTACTAGCAATGCCTGTGTTGTGCGTTTTTCTTGAAGGGATAACACAATACGCTGAATATCCTGCCAGCCTTCTTCAATCACATTCATTTTTATCGGCTTTTTCAGCGCCAGATGCGTGTTTCCGTCGTCGCTTTCAGTTACGTTAAATAGGTCATTGATCACACTGGTGAACTGAGCATACCTAGGCGCAAAACTATAACCGCATAAATCCAATAAGGCATAATTAACATGATTAACACCATGGGTGTCGGTTGAGAGGACATCTGGCTTAAGATCACTAGTATTAGATTGTAGTAAGTCGTAAATATAATGGGACTCATGCTCATTAGATCCTATGATACGGGCATTTAACGCACTATGATTGGCAACTAACGTCATGGCCGTAATACCTTTGTTGGTGCCGAAGTATTTCGAGGAGTAGCGAGTTTTAAAAGTCTCAAGGTGAGTTTCAAATTTTTGCCCATCGGTACTGGCGTGCAGGACGTCTTCTTGGATGTGATAGTGGCGGAAAATAGGGAGTGCCGCTACTGCGTTATTGATGATATCACTAGCCTCTTGCAAGGTTTCAGGCCTAATATAATTAGCTTGTATAGTGCTTAGATGCTCATAACTGCGATCAGATATTTGTGCCATCCCATATACGCCGCGATGTGTCGCATTCGCAATTAGAATAGCCAATAAATCATCCTGATTGGCGCCTACTTGTTTTTGTATTGGCAGCACGTGTGCGAAGCATTGCATAAAGTTGGTTTCTTGTTCAACATAACGCAACACATCAGCAATACTGACGGGGATCATTTGTTTAAAGAAAGGGTTGTTGACAAGTGATTGGGAGCCTTTAACTGGCAGTCGCCATCGTGTGCCACTTCGGCTCTTCATGATCACATTGCGGTTATCACCATTATCAATGTGACGAGCAACATCTTCTAGGGATGTTGTTAAGCGTATTTGTTTTACTTGCAGTAGCTTCTGAATCGGCTGCTTTAGCTTTTCCAATGTTGATGATGCCAATAGATCAGGCTGTATTGACGATGCAATTAAGTCGTCTTCTAGCGCACGATATTTAGTGACGTTTGATAAGTAAATTCGACCATTAAGCCGAGAAGCCAGTTGACGGTAAAGCAACCATTCGTATCGCTGTGGATGAACAACATCCTTGTTAATTAACCATGGACGATGTTTTTGTTGGATAAGTGTACTATCCATTGTTTGCAATGTATTACCTGCTAATAGTTCTGTTTTTGTGGTTTTGAGCTGGGTCACTAATGCTTCTGAGCCTTTACCTGCTTGGCATTCAAGACATAGAAACACGGGCCTTAATAACTGCTCAATTAACCCGTTTTGATCATCATAATATTGCCATTGATATTCTTCTACCGTGCGTTTTTGCTTTTTTAAGTACAGGCATAGCGTTTCTATATCTTGGTTATTCATTACACTTAATGCTTGTTGCCTAACCGTTGCAAATGGTTGATTATCGTCGATACTGTCATCAACAAACAGATGCAGTAATTCTGCGGCTTTGGTGACATTGTCTGCAGCTGACCTCCATGAGTCAAACACTGCCTGTTGGGCAAACGCATGCGCAGCTTCTTGTTGTTTACGGATATGATGAATAAACCCATCAGCCAATCGCTCTAGGCTTTGCCGTATGCGTTGAGTCAGAAAACACAGCAACCATAGGTGTTGCTGTGGACGCTTAAAGCGTTTTAGTTTACTGCCATAATAATCCACCATTTCACCGAAGTGTTGTTGGTTTTTAGACGATAAGGCTAAGCCCTTAACAGCATTATCAATCTGTCTTGTATAAGGCTGTAACTGATGATACACCGTCAGTTCTTTTTTTAGCTCTGTCACCATAACGCTTTTTGCACCGGCTCGAAGCTGGCTTAAGGAGAGCCCATCTTTGTCATCGATAATAGTATTTAGAAATCCGTGTAGTTCAGATGAAACATGAATACGAAGCTTATTATTTAACGCCTTCTTGACCTGTTGGATAACACGACTGATAAGCTTTTGTAAGACAGTATATTTAGGGATGGCAATTCTATGCGTTGCTAGATATTCAGCGGCTGCATCGAATAGATAACGAGGCTCAAGCCAAGCTTTGCCGACCATAACAAGATGTTCGTACAGCGGCGCAAAGTGCAGACTTTCGTCCCATTTCTGATAGTTTAATAACCTCAGTATTCTTTGATATATACGGTCACGCTGCATCTTATTAATGCTGAAAGGCCTGATCCCTTTGCCTCCTTGAACTTGCGTTGAAATAAACTGCATATCGTCAAAGATGAGGTTAAAGCTAGGTGAAAGAATCACAGGCTTAGACTTAAAATACCCTAATAACGCAATGAAATAGCATCGGTGGTTCCTTAGGCGAATACTTTTCAACTCTGTTAACTCGATCTCGTTTGGCGTAAAATACAATCGTTGTTGTTCAAGTGATAATAGCGGCGGAGAATATAGATCAAGCTGCTCAGCTTTGGTAAGAATTGATAGTTCGTTTTTTATAGCCATAGGAATTAAATTAAGTTTAAGGGGTTGTTAACCTCATAATTTGCCATACTTTGGAGAAGTAACCCACCTTTGTATGCCTTTAAATATGGTGAGTATGGCGATTTATGTTACTTTAGAGGGGAAAATCCCTAGAACCCCA
>NZ_AUTP01000273.1:0-10034 GCF_000498075.1 Pseudoalteromonas sp. TAB23 | reverse complement strand
GGCTCGCCTATGGTGCTTAATTTAGCCGGCGGTAAAACCGTTAAACTAATATTTAAGTCAACCAATGCCCGTACTGCACAATCAGAATCCGGCGATTTATATATTGATGAAGTATTTTGGATACCTAAATATAAGTCGCTGCGCGGTTTGGCGCAGGCTATGGCAACGCATAAACATTTACGAATAACCTATTTTAGTACGCCATCGGTTACCAGCCACGAAGCCTACGACCATTGGAACGGTAAATGGTACCGCAAAACAAAAGCGTGTAACGATCCTGAATTTGCCATAGATGTAAGCCATAAAAACCTAAAAAACGGCCAGCTGTGTGACGACGGTATTTGGCGACAAATGCTCACGGTTTACGATGTAGTAACCAGTGGCTTTGACCGTATTGATATTGGCGTACTTGAAAACGAATACAGCGTAGATGAGTTTAATAACTTGTTTATGTGTAAGTTTATTGATGATGCGCACAGTGCGTTTAACCTTAAACAATTGATGAACTGCGTGGGCGACTCGACTAAGTGGAGCGACTTTGATTTAGCTTACGAGCGCCCGTTTGGCCTGCGCCCTGTTGTGATTGGTTTTGACCCTGCCCGCTTTGGCGATAAAGCTAGTGTTGCCATTTTAAGTGCGCCCATGAAGCCAGGCGAAAAGTTTTTACTGCTAGAAGCACTTGATTTAAGCGGTAACGACTTTGAAGCCATGGCAAACGAGATAAAACACCTCACCGAAAAATACAACGTTGTGCATATTGGCGTAGACACCACCGGCATTGGTTATGGTGTGTGGGAGCTTATTACTAAGTTTTACCCTAATGCTGAGCCGATTCATTACAACCCCATTATTAAAAACCGCATGGTAATTAAAGCCATTAACGTTATTCAAAACCNCGGTAAATATTGCCAGCTCGTTCATTAATATTCGCCGCAAAGTGGTAGGCGACCAAATTACCTATGCGACAAACCGCACCGCGACAACAGGCCATGCCGATATTGCGTGGGCAATTATGCACGCCATGTTATTTGAACCACTCGACGGTAACGCCCATAGCCGTCAAACATCTGTAGGAATTGCAGCTTAATGAGTAAACCACGATTACAAGTAAGTAACGGCCAAGCGCCAAACTACAACCAACGCACAGCGGTAACNTAACCGATACGTTTAGCTTTGGCGATCCGGAGCCCTGCTTAGACAACCGGCTAACTGATTACGTTGGGGTGTTTAGTGACAGTAACGGCGTTTATGCCCCGCCCATTAATTTGCAAGGCTTGGTTAAACTACTGCGCGTAAATGCCCAGCATGGGCCAATACTCTACTTTAAGCGCAACATGATTTTAAAGTGGTATAAGCCTAACCCACTTTTAAGCCATCAAGCCCTTAGCAAATTTGCGTTTGATTTGCTGTGGAGCGGTAACGCCTATTTGCAAATTATTAAAAATTCGTTTGGGCAAATTATTAAGCTGCGCCATTTGCCTGCACTCACTATGCGTTATACCGATAAACGCGGTGTGTATGCGCAATTAAGTAACCAAAGCCATAATCCTATTTATTTTAATGCGGGTGAAATAATACACGTAAAAGAATACGACCCCGGGCAAGGCATTTATGGCATCCCGCAATATTACGGCGGNGGTATTCAGTCGGCTTTGCTTAATGAAGATGCCACGCTATTTCGTCGCCGCTATTACAAGAACGGTGCGCACATGGGCTTTATATTCTCAATGGCCGACCCTAATTTAAGCGCTGATGATGAAACAGCCCTTAAAAATGCCATACGCGACAGCAAAGGCGTGGGTAACTTTAGAAGTTTGTTTTTTAATTTTCGCAGTAATAAAGCCGATGCTGAAAAAGCGATAAACATTACACCGGTGGGCGACATATCAACCAAAGACGAATTTGAGCGCATTAAAAAAATTACGCTTAACGACATGCTCAGCATGCACCGTGCGCAAGAAGCACTGAGCGGCCAATCATCTGGCGACAGCCCAGGCTTTGGCGACTTAGACAAAATTACTCGCGCCTATTACAACAACGAAGTTGTGCCCCTGCAGCAAGACGTATTAGGCATTAATAACTACTTGCCTGCCGCGCAGCATATTGAATTTAAAGAGCCTGAGTATTCAGACTTAAACCCAACTACCAAGGAAGCCGCATGAGCTGGATAGATGTAACAGAGTTTATTAAACAATGGGGGCGTTTATTTATGTTGAGCTTTTTAGCAGCCGCTATTCAAATGTATTTAAGCAAAAAGCAATTTACGTTTTTTCATTACTGTATGAACGTGCTCGTTGCTATTTTTGCAGCGTACTTAGCGGCTATGTTTTGTGAGTGGCGCGGCTTTGACGAAAGCCTAAAAACGGGTGTGATTGGCGTAACAGCGTATGCAGCACCACACATTTTAGAAGGGTTCGACAAGCTAATTAAAGCGTTTAGCAAAAACCCTAAAGCGTTTATAAAATTAATCAGGGGGATAAAATAATGGGATGGTTAAAAACACTGGTTTCATTTATTACTGACCCTATAGCCGATTTAACAGGCGGCTATGTTGAGCGTAAACGCATAGCGGCAGAAATNTGGCCGCCGATGTAGCACGCGCTGAAAACAACTTTAAAATTGCACAGTTTAATGCCAAAGCAAAACGCTGTATGCAGGCCGAACAAAACGACGCTGATTATGACTTACTGGTTTTAAAAAACCGCGACAAAACCATCATGGATGAAGTGATCATTTTATTCTTTTTAGGGTTATTTGTGTGTCACTTTATCCCCTCCATGCAACCGTATATGCACAAAGGTTGGCAGGCAATGGGCTATAACGGCGCCCCCTGGTACTTTGAATTTGTGATTGTAGGTATTGCGGTTTCAACGCTTGGGTTAATGCGATTGTTTAGAGCGTTTTGGGGAAACAAGAGCAAAGGTAAGAAAAGCGCTAGTTAGCGCTTTTTTCTAGGTAATTTAAACACCTTTGAAACTTGCATATAGACTACCAACACCCACGATAAACCCGAGCATTCCGACAATAAAGCCCCAAAAGGTTAATTTTTTTTGTTTAGACAATTCTTGTATATTGGATGAATAAAGAACGCTGAGCGAAGCTGCTAATTGTGTTATCGAGTTACTTCTTTCTTCTCTTAACTCTTGTTTAATATTACTAAGCTGTAAGCCAATATTTTCAGGAAGTTCCGCATACGGTTCATTAGTCTGATGTTGAGAGATTAACTTTCTTAAGAGCTCAAATGATCCTGATAACTTCTCATTGTCTCCACTGATAGCATCGGAATGAAGTATTCTCAAACAAAGAAGTATAGCCTTTCTATCTTGAGACCAACGCTCTGCAATATGCAACATATCTTCGTAAGTTAAACTAGAGTTTATAATGCCAGCCTTAATTTGTTCTCTAAAACGTTTTTTCCAATTTTGTTTTGCGACATCTACTAGTATAGGAATTGCAATAATTAAAATTGCTAATGTTAACGCTACCAAAGTAAAAAATAATTCACTAAAGTTACTCATTAATTTCCTTAATGCTGTGAGTTATCGATTTTAGAAACTAACGTATCAAGTACCATTAAGTCATTCGCTTTTTCCATATATTCATCACTATCTTCATCAAGTAATTTTAGCTCTGCTGTTTCTTTTTCAATCCGATTCTTAAGGGTGCTTTTTATTAATCTAAGTTCTAATTGTGAAAACATAATTATCCTACATCTTGATTTGGTACACCGATAAAACAAGGAATAGCCATCGAATCTAATTGATTTAACTTATCTAAATACAGAGTTACAGGCATGTCATATAGAGGTCTAATAGTAAAATGATTTTTACCTAGCGATCCTCCATCATCTAGTGAAACATGCAGACCGTGCGGCATTTTAGATTTGGCTGGTAACTTCCACCACAGCGTACCAAATTTAGGGTTTCTGTAATTAAATAGTGATAAGCCACCCGATTTACTGTCAACAAAGTCAATATCATTCTTTTTGTAAACTCTTACATCCCAAGTCTGTTCTTCCTCTCTTGGTGGTGTAGTACGAATATAGTCAAACTTAGCTTTTGTTTTACGGCCAAGTCGAAAAAGGTCAAATGGCAAGGTGACATAAAATTGAATTGGGGTATGCATAATCAAGTTCCTTATGATTTTATTTAAATAGTCGATAGTAAATTACATCAAATTAACGAGAATATCTAGGCAATAGTGTTCACCCAATTTACCTAATCACCTCAAATGCTATTGTTTACCAATCTAGTTCTTTAATCTTTTCAATTTTTCCAGCAACAACTTCAAGACGCTTAAGTGCCCTTGTAAAATTTGGCCCAGGCACACCATTAAGTGTTGCTGCATTGGTTTTGCTAATACCGCGAACTAAGTAATCACTGAGTGCTGCTTTTATATCTTCACTAGTGCTTTTACCAAACGACAATAGTGCATCTAACCGCTCTTGGCTTTGTGAGCCTTTGTATAAATAATTCATAATTTATTTATCACTTAACTGATAATGAATTAATGATATTTCAATGTCAGGTAAATCACCACCTATTTGATCTTTTTGTTGTCACTTTATGTCAAACATTGTCACAGCTTTGACATCCAGATCTTTTTTAAGTATCTCTCAGATCCTTTTAGTGCAAGGCCTAGCTAAAAATAGCATGTCACAAAAGTTGTCAATTTGACGCGTTTTTTGCACGAAAGCGGAAGGCGAGGAGGAGTGAATTTTTTAGCCTTTTGGTTCTCAGCTCATAATTTGCGGCAAGTCTCGACTACTCACTCAATACAATGCCATGTATTTTAAAAACGAAACTAAACCGCTAATTAAATTAATGAGTGATGAAGTAGCAAGGGATCATGAAATTGGCAGTAAATTGCAGCTTAATTTTAATTTAGAACCGAGCGCTCAAAGTTTAAGAATCACTAATAAAAAAGCGCTAGCTAGGAGCTAACGCTTGGTTTTTCAATGCATGTCAATTAAAGGGTTTTCGTCTAACCAAGGGGCTGTTAATTACTACTAATTTACTCTTCATACTTGCTATATTCATGGGTAGTCAATTCCCCCGTTTGGTTGCTTACAGCTAGATATTCGTTTAAATGAAAGAAACCACCCTCTGAAAAAACCATATTTTTTCAGAGCTAATATAGCGTATTCTGAGCACGTTGGCTCAAATAAGCATGAGTTACGCAATCTCTGAGGTGCAATAATACGATAAAAATATATTAATTTTATAGAAAGCCAAACCAAAATTATTTCTTTTTACGGAATGTAATTACATAATAACTGCTGCTGTTAGCTTTTTTACCACTTAAAGCATCCATACATCCAGGTTGAACTTCAACACCTATACTATCTACACGTTGAAATTCCCATCCTTTGGATGCATATTGATTTACTACATTCTCTAGGTAGGCAGCCGCCTCATTCCCTTTATGAGCTTTCATTTGAACTGCAATATTTGGTGGAATTTGAATCATTTTGTATTCGAACATCAACTATTCTCCTTAATATGATGGGGTATATAATAAAACTAATATTTTAATAGTTCGCGTATCACACATATTTCTACTGATATCACGTCTATGTTTAATATAGTTCTAACAAATTACTTAAAAAATAGCTAATGAAAAAATTTATGGGATCAATAAAAACTAGGTTTCAATTTGACACACTTTTGCACGGATGGAGTGAATTTTGGAGCTTTTTGGTTCTCAGTTAATAGTTAAATGGTTGTTTGGCATACATGCAACCACTGTATATAATGACAGTGTGTATTTTATTAACGATTGGTGAATGTTATGGCGCGAGTTACTTGTCCAAATTGTGAAGCTAAAGCGACGATCACATCTCGTGAAAAGCAAAGCGCGCATGTGGTTAATTTATATTGCTCGTGTACAAATACTAAAGAGTGCGGGGCTACGTTCCGTATTACCCAATCGTTTGATCACTTCTTAAATCCTCCGTGTAAAACCACTGCGCAAATCGCCGCAGGTCTTATTAAAAACTTACCTCGAGAACAACAATTAGAATTAATTGGGCTTTAGGCCTAACTTTATTTTAGGCATAAAAAACCCACATCCGTTGTGGGTTATATAAAAACATATTCACCTTTCGCATTATTAAATTTAGTAGCGTTTTTTAAGTTTGCAAGTTTATTAAATTAAGGCTTTCCTTCACTTATAATTCTTTTTGCAACTTCTAAAATTTCAATACTTTCATTTTGGTTACTATGTTCTTCCGAGGCACCAGAAAAGCTCACGAAAAATTTAAGCGTATTAAAATTAGGTATATCTACTGGGCTAAAAGCACCTTTCACTTCATGGTACTCATTTACCAATGCTTGAACTGCTGGCTTTATTCCCTCAGCACCAAACTCACTTAAAGCAATTAATGACTTTTGGTTTACCCAAGTTTCAAAGTCTTCTTCAAAGTGATTAATATATTGTGCATTAGCAGCCTCTTTATTGTTTGATTCCATATCTTTCTCCAATAATTTACCAACGTTAGTTTTGTTACTTTAATACAATTTCAAGAAAAAAAGCGACATCATTTGGTTGATGAGTTTTTTAAATATTAATATTTTGCTAACTGATCACCCGCTTTTCCTAGTGGGGCTAAAAATCGAGTGTTGTCTGGTGTGGGGTGGCCAAAGAGTTGGGCGCGCTTTTTGGCGTTAAACTCGCGTATGTAGCCTTCTTTAATATCAGCGCCTAGGTTTAAGTCCATCATTAAAAAGGTTAGGCCGTCTTTGGTTATGTAAAATACAAACTGGCCGCTGGTGATATCCCCTATTAACTCCGCGCTAAAGTTGCTGTATTTAAAATCGGTTGAGCATTTTAAGTTACGTATTAAATCAATTATTTCATCATGTGGGCGGTTAAATATACGTGCCACGGTTAAAGAGCATGTTGCTATGGTACTACCCAGTTCTATGCAGGGATCTTTTACTGCCAGTGCTTTGATGTGGTTAACATTGCTAAAAGCTACGTCTGTATCAAAATATGGGTGTGGTGTATGTTGCGGCAGTGCTGGGGTAATTGGCTTTGTTGGTAAGCCGTAGAGTTTATTAGCCATTTGGTTAAACGCATTTATGTAAGCCTCTTTAATCAGTGCGGCTTTTTTGCCCGTAAAACCCATTACTAAAAACATAAAGCCGTCTTTAGTCATTTGGTACACTTTACTATCACGTTTTGCACCGTTGCCAATATCAACTTTTTGAACATGAACCGAAAAGTTGGTTAATGTAAATTTGTCGGAGCAATCAAGATTTTTAATTTTTTCTATTATATGTGCATGACGCTTACTAAAGAACTCAGCAACCTTTAGTGACGTGGTAGTGATTTGATCACCATTGATTGAAATAGCAGAACTTAAATCTTGGGTAATTTGAATAGACATAGCAGTCTCCTTTGTATATTGGAAACCTACCAAACTCATCGACCAAAATAAGGGTGGCAGGCGGNCCTACCATAAAGAAGTGAGCATAAAAAAACACGCATATATGAGTGGCGTGTTATTTACTACGCCTTTGTAAATCGAGCGACCAAACTCGACAACAGATTTTGCTGTTGCCCTATTATTCTGTCCGCTGAACTGTAATTTGTCAATTAAGAGTTTTTAACTTTGCTAACAAAGGCTGAAATACTGTCGTTCGTGCATTTTCTAAATACATTTTCCATTCATGATCTTTACTTATATTTAAGGTGCCACCTCGATAATCTTTTTTACTTATTTTATCTGATAACTTTCTAAAATCAGTTAAGTAGTCAGGGTTCAAACTGTTTTTATTTGCAAAATCGATAACTTTTGTATATTCATTAAAGTCTTTTAGGAAGTTATTAATATTCAATATTTCATCCTTTACAAGAATGTACTTTTTTGGAGAAATAAACTTTAAACTATATGCCAAAAAATGAAACTTATTCAAACAATTCATAAACTTTAGATGTAGATTCCCTATTTCTTTTAATGACGTTGTATAGGCTTTAGTATGATTAACAATATCTTCATTGTTAATGTGTAATTCACGAAATGAATTTGAACTGATTAAATTTATACATAACTCGTTCCAAGCAATATACAAGTCCCCCCCTACTAATCCTGCGAAATCTAATAATTCATAAGCTCCATCAAGTCTCTTTCTATTTTTATATTCAATAATTGCTATACACACGGCATACACCGTAGCGACGCCACCAACCCAGCTACCTATCGCAGGCCAAAACTCAACATGGCTTTTAGCACTAATTAATATTAGATAACCACCGATAAGAGCCACTACTAGCGTAAGTATTGTTACTAAAAGTAGCCTGTGTGCACTCCAAAATTCTTTGAAATCTTCCCTCAAAACCGTTATTCCTTATTTGTTGCTAGCTCTTATCTGTACTCAGGGATTAATTAAACCCTGAGTACAGCTAGCCTAACTGTACCTGCTAATTAAGTAATTAACGTGTACAGTTAGGCCATTAAATCTATTGCCCACCAATCATTATCACTGATGGCCGTTGCTTCACCGTTCAATACTAATCGAGCTAAATCTAAATCACCAATAATGTCGGCATTACCTTTACTAAATTGGGTGTTTGATGGGGTGTTACGCCCGTCAAGCTCTGCATACATGTGCGCTAGGTCGTAAAGCTCACGGGCGTATGCGTAGTGTTTTTCGGTTGGGGCTAGCGTTATTGGCTTTTTAGGTTTTGCCATATCGAGTTTTTCAAAGCTGTGTAGCTCACGTTCTTGCAGGTAGTACACGCGGTTGGCTCTAATAACGTTGCCGCCTTGGTTTAACTGCTTCATTTGAGCGCCTGTAAACATGTTTAATAGGTCGTCACATGGTTTGGGGGTTTGCTCGTCTACTGCTGGGGTGTGTTTTTTGGCTTCAGTACGGGCTATTTCGTCAATAGATAGCTGGCGATGCTCTTTTTGCTGCGCTGCTTCGTCCAGTACCACTAAGTGGCCGTCTTTTATTAGGTAAATATGGCCGTTATTTTTAACCCGCTTACCTGCAATCAGATCCTTTTTAACGCTTGCGATCTGTTTTTTGGTAAAACCGATCATGTCTAGCAATAATTCGTCTGTATGCCCTACAGCTAAAGGCGTACGATTATTCCCACTAGTCCAAGGTAGGTCGGCTGCGCCGACGTTGTTAGCATCCTGCCCATCAATTGCAGCGGTGTTATCGTTTGCTGCGGTGCCTATGGTTTGCTTAGACCAGGTATGTAAGCGAGTTACTAACGTGCAAAGGCCTGTTGTGTCTTCAACGCCTTTTAAGCGTTTGGTAAATTCGGCGTATTCGTTACCGTATTCGGTGTGTTGGTAGGCAGGTTTAAAACGGGCATCGCGGCCAATACCAAAGCCACCCATTAAGGTAACAAAGGTTTTAAAGTCGCCCTTGTCGGCGGCTTGGCGTATTTGCTCTAGCTGCTCGTTGCCTTGCACTTCTTCGCGCACTCGGCGCAGTTCGCGCCAAATAGTAATAGAGGGTGATTTTTGAAACTGAAACTGCCTAATACCCCACGTGCTGGCCCATGCTTTAACTGGGTTAACTGCTTGGGTGAGCTTTTCGCCTGTTTCGGCATCAAATTCGTTTGCCAGTGCAAAGCCATCAATATTTTTGCTTACGTACTTAGCAACATAGGCTGCTGCCCCACCTGATTTTTTACCGTTTTTATCTACCGTTGCAGGTAGCATTTTGATAGCGGTATAGCGTGGACTACTCGGAAAGTAGTTTTTAATTGGTGCACGCGTGTACACTTTTTTAGATTTGTTTAAACCCCAAATACGGCGCGCTTTTGTGTAGCGGGCACGTAATGCTTTGCGGTTTTTAAAACGCTGAAAAAATACCTCGCGGTCGTCGCGGGTAAAGTAGCGGCGTAATAAATGGTTAACTTGGTCGTAGTAACGCGCTGGCATCCATAAAAGCATATGCCAGTGAGTGCAACCGTCGGCGTGTGGCTCAGCTACACGAATACCAAAATACGGTATTTCAAGGCGGTCTAGTTTTGCGCGCGCTTGCGAATAGAGTTTGTTTAAATAAAGGCTT
>NZ_AUTP01000272.1:0-6079 GCF_000498075.1 Pseudoalteromonas sp. TAB23 | reverse complement strand
CGCTGCCGAGTCTAACTCGTCGTTTGACTGCCCGGTAAGCATAATTATGGGGCCGCTAAAGCCATTAGCAATCGCTTCTTTTAATACATCTAAACCATTAGATGCACCCAAGCGGTAATCAAGCAGGCAAATGTCGTGCTCATTTTTGCTAAGCGTTGCAATTGCCTGCTCTGGGGAGCTTATCCATTGAATGTTAAACGTGTGTGAATCCAATTGGTCCAGATAGTCGCAGGTGAGTATGTAATCATCTTCATCATCTTCTACAAGCAGCAACTGAGTCACTTTATCTAACATACAATCTCCATTAATCGTTAAATGTTGTCGGTAGCTCTACAAATTCTACCCAGTATTTTCCTAGCGTTTTCATCAAATCAACCAAACCATCAAACGTTACTGGTTTTGTAATATAAGATGCAGCACCTAAGTTATAGCCTTTAACCATGTCCTCTTCTTGCTTAGACGTAGTTAATATAACAACCGGGATTCCCTTTAAATTAAGGTTCCCTTTTATAGCTTCAAGCGCTTCACGGCCATCCATTCTTGGCATGTTTAAATCAAGTAATATCAATCCTGGTCGTGGCGACACTGTTTTGTCTTCAAACTTACCTTTACGTTCTAAATATTCAAGTAACTCAACGCCGTCTTCAACAAAATGAAGCTCGTTAAGTACACGGCTTTCGGCAAGGGCATCTTGTGTTAACAAACGATCATCTTCATCATCATCTGCCATTAAAATAGTAATAGGTTTTACTTTTGAATAGGGCATTTAAGCCTCTCCTTGCAATGTGAAAAGCGCAGCTTCCACAGGTAGTTTTATAATGAAGGTTGCACCTTCACCGTCTTTACTTTGGGCTGTAATTGTACCACCGTGGCGCTCCACAATACGCCTACATACAGAAAGGCCAATACCCGTGCCTTTATATTGTGAGCGACCATGTAAGCGCTGAAACGGTACAAATATTTTATCGGCATAGTCTTGTGAAAAACCAATACCGTTATCTTCTATGGTAATAACTTGAAAGCTCAAATTGGTATTATGATCCTCACTAAAAATATCTTCATCTTGATAACTAATTTTTATATGTGGACTTACATCTGGGCGTCTAAATTTAACTGCATTCGACAACAAGTTTAAAAACAGCTGCTGCATTTGGCTTTTATCAGCCTGAATAACCGGTAAGTCTTCTACATCAACTTGTGTATTAGACTCACCTATCGCAATTTCTAAATCACTTAATATATCGGTTACTACTTCGTTTAAATTTGTATCATCAAAGTCTTTGCCGCGTGTTGTAATACGCGAGAACTCTAATAGGTCATTAATTAAGTTAGACATGCGTTGCGCTGCATTTTTCATGCGGCCAATGTAATCAATCCCTTTTTCACCCAGCTCATCTTTAAACATGGTTTCGAGGCGGTCACTAAAGGCTTGAATTTTTCTAAGCGGTTCTTGTAAATCATGGCTCGCTACAAAAGCAAATTCTTCAAGCTCTCGGTTACTTCGGCTCAGTTCGTCAGAATACAATGTTAATTCTTGCGTACGCTCAGACACTTTACTTGCTAAAGTCTCGTTTTGTTTCTCAAGCTCAAAGCGATACTGCGCTGCATTTCTTAAATTAAGACGAGTCATCACAAACATACCAATAATAAGTAATACGCTTGTGACTGCTGTAATAGCAAACGTGATTTTAGCTTCATTTTTAATTTGCGCTAACTTTGAAAAATGGCTCACTTTAAAGAGTAATTCGCGGTCTTGAACTTCATTAACACTCTCGCGAATTTGCTTATAAAGCTCCCGGCCTTTATGTGTATTTAATACATACAGCGCACGTCGTTCTTTGTCATCCAGAGCAAGATTCACCGTTTGTTTTAGCTCTTTAATTTTGCTATCAACTAATACTAGCAACTGAGCAATGCGCTCTGCTTGACCGTCAATTTCAGAGTGAAGCGACTTAACATGATTTATTTGCGCTTCAATTTGTCCTATAGCATCATAATAAGGCGTTAAATAGTCAGTCTCTTCTGTTAATAAATAACCGCGCTGACCCGACTCAGCTTGAACTACTGATAAATGCAGTTGCTCAATTCCCGTTGTCAGCATATTAGTGTTGTCTAAACTCTTTTGGGTTTGCGTTAAACCTTGAATCGTATTCAATGCTAAAACTGCGTTACCTACAATAATACTTAACACAACAACTATAAAAGCTGCCCAAGTAACATTCGCTTTACCTTGCTGTTTTTGCTTGCTCATTTAGCTTCCCGAATTAGAGTTTGTACAACACTTACTATTTATTGAGAGTCAGTGATTTTTTGTAAACTTTCACTACACTGTTGGCAATTGTTAATAATTTTATCAAGTGCATCTAGCGCTTTTTCTTTTGGCATATCGTTTTCAAGTACCAACTTAATAAGCTCTGCATTCATCGATATACGATTAAGCGGCGCTCTTGCATCGTGTACTAACTTATTTAGTTGCTCTGTTTGGTTATCGGATGTCATGTACTTCCTCAAATCTATTTATATTCGCCAATACCGCCATATGCATTAAGGCGGTTATAAAGTGTTTTAGTACTAATACCTAGCATTTGTGCAGCAAGCGTTTTATTACCTTGCACCTTGTCAAGCGTTGCATGAATAAGTTCTTTTTCGACTTCTTCAATGGTTTGTCCTGCTGATACTGGCTTTTCGGCAGTTTGATTATTAACGCGCGAAAAAGGCGACTCTAAGTTATCTGGTAGAATAATATCGCTAGTTTGCGGATCGCTCATAATAAATGCACGGTGTATAGCGTGGCGAATTTCGCGCACATTACCCGGCCACTCATAACTTTGTAGCTCTTTAAGCTGCGCGGGTGTCCAACTAAATGCGGTACCGTTTTCATCATTAAGCTGATCTAAAAATGCTTTAGCTAATAAAGGAATATCTTCTTTTCTATCGCGAAGTGGCGGTATATCAATAGGAAAAACAGCCAACCTAAAGTAAATATCTTCACGAATAATATTATTTTGTGCTAAATCAGTAAGCGAACGGTTCGTAGCTGAAATAACACGACAATTGGTTGGTATTTCTCTGTTACCACCTACGCGTGTTACCTTTTTAGTTTCAAGCACTCGCAGTAAATTTGGCTGCATATCAATTGGCATCTCGGTTACTTCATCTAAAAATAAAGTACCGTTATTAGATTGCTCAAACACACCTTCTTTGCGTGCAATTGCGCCTGTAAATGCGCCTTTTTCGTGGCCAAATAACTCACTACCAATTAACTCTTTTGAAAGTGCGCCACAGTTGCTAGCAACTAATGGGCCTTCGCACTGGCTTGCGTTATGAATAGCTTGAGCCACTACTTCTTTACCTGCACCACTTTCACCCATAAGCATCACGTTAGCGTTTGTTTTAGCTACGCGTTCAATCATGTTGTATAGTTTTTGCATTGGCTCAGACTCACCAATTAACCCACCAAAGTGACGTGTAATACCGCTCGACTTGGCTTTTTTAACTGTTTTTTTAGGGCCATTTAAAACGAGTTCTAAATCTTCGCGTTGTAATGGTTTTAATAAATGCCCTACATTTGGCTCACACATTTCAGCTAAAATGCCTTTAACTGAAGGATGACCCGATATAAGTGTAATTTTTGGAGATTGCCCAATCGTTTTTAAATGATCAAGTAAATGCAAACCGCTACCATCAGGTAACATAAAATCAAGTAGCACATGGTCAAAGGTATTATTTTCAAACCATTGATGTGCTTCTTTTAAACTGGTGGCGGTGCTTATATTGTGGCCGAGGAATTCGACTATGTGGCAAACAACGTCACTAAATTCAACGTCATCGTCTACTAAAAGTATGTCTAACATGATAAATCCCTATGCTTTTTTTCTTATTCTACGCATCCTAAATATTAATTTAAAGGCACGCCTAGAATCTAATTACTTAAATAGCTAATTAATCCAATGCTATTTATTTTACCAACCTAATATTTACGTATGCTTAAAAAAAC
Organism: Pseudoalteromonas sp. TAB23; assembly: GCF_000498075.1. Taxonomy (NCBI): domain Bacteria; kingdom Pseudomonadati; phylum Pseudomonadota; class Gammaproteobacteria; order Alteromonadales; family Pseudoalteromonadaceae; genus Pseudoalteromonas; species Pseudoalteromonas sp. TAB23. Next base: position 2,082 of record NZ_AUTP01000272.1, on the reverse strand, counting down.
GATCACAAATTACGAAAAATAATTAAAATCGTTTCTATTTATAGAATGGTAGCAACTGTTATCATTAAAAGCTTAAAAAAGGAGACGAAATGCAGCAATTAAAAACCTTAATTCATTCAGGTATTAATATTGACCACGGTAGTCAGTTTACGCGTTTAACAGCTCGCGCCATTGTTATTAAAAATAATAAAATACTTTTAATGTATACAAGCCGCTATGAAGATTACAGTTTACCTGGTGGTGGAGTAGATGAAGGCGAAAGTATTGAACAAGGCTTAATTCGCGAACTAAGCGAAGAAACCGGTGCACAACAAATAAGTGTAATTAAAGCCTTTGGACTCTATGAAGAGTATCGCCCTTGGTATAAAGAAGACTTTGATATTATTCATATCAAATCGTATTGCTTTGTATGTAATATTGCCGACGAGTTTGGCAAAGCACAGTTAGAGCATTATGAGCAGCAAAATGGCATGACTGCTAAATGGGTTGATATTAACAATGCAATTGCTCATAACGAGCGCACACTTGCTAACAGTGAAAAACAAGGACTCTCCATTTTACGAGAAACCTACCTACTAAAGCGCATTGCTAAAGAACTTCTATAAGTTGAATAAGCATGAGCAGTCAACCTTGTAAATTTTGCATCAATCAGAACTTTTTACTGCTTTGGATAATATATTCATAGTAGTAAAAAGTTATTAGCAGAATAAAAAACCAAAAATAGATACTACATTTCAATAGCTTGAGATTAATTAATACTGTTTTTTTGATATTGGCTTTCGTTTTGCACACTTATAGATAATTAATTTGTAAGGAGATAGAAATGAGTAACACAGTTAAAACGATTAATCCGGCAACTGAGCAAACCATTGAAACCTACACGCTACTTTCTCAAAAAGAAGCAGAACAGGTAATCGAAAAATCTCACGAAACATATTTAAAATGGCGCTTAACGTCGTTCACTGAACGTGCGAGATATCTTAATAAGTTAGCCTCACTTTTCGAAGAGCAAAAAGAATCTATCGCAAAACTCATGACCGAAGAAATGGGTAAAGTATACGAGCAAGGCTTTCAAGAAGTTGAACTATGTGCAGGAATTTGTCGTTACACAGCTGAACAAGGCCCACAAGTACTTGCTGACGAAGAACGTGATATGGACGGCGGCCGTGCAATTATCAGCTATCAACCAACAGGTGTACTGTTAGGTATTCAACCGTGGAACTTCCCGCTTTATCAGGTAATTCGCTACAGTGCTGCCAACATAATGGCGGGTAACACAACCGTATTAAAACATGCTGGTAACGTATTTGGCATGGCTGAAAAAATTGAAGAGCTATTTAAACAAGCTGGTTTCCCACAGTACTGTTTCAGCAACTTACTCATCGACGGTAAAACCGCCAGCTCACTCATTGCGCACAAAGCAATTAGCGGCGTAACCTTTACGGGTAGTGATGCCACAGGTAAGAAAGTAGCTGCAGAAGCGGGTAAACACGCTAAAAAAACAGTGTTAGAACTGGGTAGCAACGATGCATACTTAGTACTCGATGACGCTGATTTAGAGCTTGCAGTTAAAACCTGTGTAACAGGTCGCATGATCAATAACGGCGAAACGTGTGTTTCAGCTAAACGTTATGTTGTTGTTGAGTCACTTTACGATGACTTTAAAGCACAAATTAAAGAGCAGTTCGAAGCCATGAAAATGGGCGACCCAATGGCAGATGACACAGACTTAGGCCCAATGGCTCGTGAAGATTTACGTGATGGCATTCACGACCAAGTAATGGAATCAGTTAAAGCAGGTGCAAACATAGTAACGGGTGGCGAAATACCATCGCAAACAGGTTACTACTACCCACCAACGCTACTTGATAACCTATCACCTGGCATGCCGGCCTACGACGACGAATTATTTGGCCCTGTCGCTTCGCTTATTAAAGCGAAAGATAACGACGATGCTATGCGCATCGCCAACGACTCTCGCTACGGTTTAGGCGGTGGTATTTTCTCAAAAGACGAGAAAAAAGCGATTGAGCTTGCTAAAAAGTACTTCGACACCGGCATGATCAACATTAACGGCTACGG
>NZ_AUTP01000271.1:0-31506 GCF_000498075.1 Pseudoalteromonas sp. TAB23 | reverse complement strand
AAAAAAGTGTGCTTGGATACCATTCAGTTTCTGAGAATAGAAAGTCAGGGCCTTATCTACGGAGCAGTATTAAATACTAGACGCACAGGCAAGCTCACTGACTTCGATGTGATAAATGATAGCTAATCATTTATCAATGAGAGATACAAGGCGCACAGCTTGGTCGCGCGAAAAGCGTAGCTTTTAAATTGTAAGCCGGAATTTATCTCGCGCTTTTAATTTTAATTTGCAAATATCGCGTTGATGCTGACAACCAAAATATGAATTACTTACTCAAAATGCATGTATTTATTTTCTGAAATTTAAATAAATGCATCCATATTTGGTAGTTGTATTATTTGCTCACTCAGCTTATTTGCAGCTTTATTAATTATTTTTATGCACAAATCAATGTGTGCTAATTCAGCAGTAGACAAGTTATTTTTAACGGCAGAAACTTTAGCCGTATCAATTGCGGCTAATACAGAGTCAACGGTTTGACTCATAAGTAGTTGCATCCGTGGTAGTGAAATAGCAAATTCATTTTCAGAGCCTATATCAAGGGCTATCGCACCTATCTTCTGCGTATGCCCAATAAATACATCTAAGCTATTTTTTTTAATACCACTGCTCATCGCTCACCTCATCCTTGTTATTGTGGTGCGACTCGTCATCACTGACAAGGCTAAACGACAACCCTAAGTATTCCATCACTTTGAGTACATTAAAAAACTGCACATTCACATCACCTTTTTCTATTTTTATCAGCGTAGGCTTTGAAATATTAAGTGCTTGCGATACATCAACCAGCGTAAGCTTCATGCCTGTTCGCTTTGAAGTAATCGCTTTAGCGAGTCGCACCGACGAAAACGGCTTTGATAGATCAGGCATTTCAGTGCGTTTAACAACTCTTCCAAGTGTTTTTTTTGCTGGTAATTCACTCATTAAAGGTCAACTATAGTTTACTTATACAATTTATTTTAGGGTAGCCTACCCAAAAGTCAAATATAACTTACTTTTAAGTTTGAATGTATATTTACTGCCCATAAGTAAACCTTACCTTACTTATAGGCAGTAAAATAAAAACCGACCCCATAAGTAAAACATAAATCACTTATGGAAAGTTAATGACATTTTGAGCTTAATAGCCAAGCTAAACACCTGTAGGCGCTCAGCTTGCTCGCGCGAAAAGCGTAGCTTTTAAATTGCTTTACTATCGTTTAAGGCTCGCTGCACCACTTGATAACAAATAGCACGCTGCTGCTCTTGATTTAAGCTAACTTGTCGCATTGAAAGGATAGTTTTAACTATTTGTTTATGAGAAACGATTGGAAAGATTGGTCTCTGCTTTAGTTCCACAAACCAACCAGGAAAGCATAAAACAGGTAAAACCGGAGTATTAAAACCGGTTGATTCATAAAGCCATTTATTCACCCAATTAGCTTGATTTTGAGCTTGCTCTAACGGCTTGCTTTCAAACCAAGAGGGAAATGCTAAATGGTTATTTTCAAATTTAACTTTGTAATTTGTATCGTCTTTTATTCGTTTATGTCTGCCTTTGGTTTCAATAGCAAATATCCCATTTGGCCCAACAACCAAGTGATCGATATTAAAACCATCAGCTTGTATATCATGAAATACCTGATAACCGTGTGACTGTAATTCTATAAGCTCTGAAGCAACTGCTAATTCTGCATCACGTCCCAGTTTTAGTTTTATTAGGTCGTTAGATTTAACCCAAAGCTTTCGTGCCACATACGTTAGTCCCAATGTAATCACGATAATTAAAAAGTAATTGAGCTTACCGCTGGCAAACATTTCAGCAATCCCTTTGATAGCAAAAGGCATTGTGACTATCAAAGCAGACAAAAAGACTAAGCCTATTACATCTAAAATTTTATCATTAACTTGTTCATTAAGTGCCTGCGCTGCAACACGTTTAAGCTTTTTACGATCTACAGGTAGTTTTGCATTCTTCTGATGAAGCCATATTTTGATAAACAAAACACCTAATAGTGAATAAACACTACCAATAACAAATAAAAGGCTTAAACCTTGGTTTAATAAATCATCCATGATGAGTTCCTATAATCACAATGTTTACTTTATACCTTAAAAACAGGTACATGTCGCATTATTCAAACTCACGCTACAAAGCTCACCGAAATACCTGTAGGCGCCCAGCTTGCTCGCGCGAAAAGTCGTAGGCGGGAGTTTACCTCGCGCTTTTAGTTTGTAATTTAATATACAAATATCGCGTTGGCGATGGCAACCAAAGGGCGTATACCGCCGACCGCCCCTTGGAACCGCACGGCGCCTCGAGGATCACACTATCTCCTCAATTTAAATTAATGATATGAACGTAACCAGCGTAGATAGGCCATCCATGGCCAAGCTACGCTTTTAACAGCATCCATGCTGTTAATTACTCATCATTAATTTAATTTCGGGTGTGATCACGGGGGGATGCCTTAGCTGTCGCGTTTAAGCTAAATTTGTCGATGTACTTAGAGTTAGGTATATTAAATCTATACATTTTTGAGTTGTTTAGTCGCTAACGGTTCAGTAGCTACCTGCGTCGATAAACTATTATAAATTCGTTTAACCTCGCCTATAGGATCATGATAATTAAATACCCGCCCAGTAAAATGATTAGCAATGAGCGCCGATGCAATTAGCAGCACAAAAAATACAAACACCACGCGCAATTTTGTTTTAAACATCTTTATGGGCGCCCTTGCCACTGTGCTTCAAACAACTCTTTTTGCTTACCCCGATACTCGCTACACCATACAAAATCGACCGACTTCATCCCTTTCTTACGGCAACGTTTGGGCAATTTATAAAATTTTGACCAAGCATCAAGCTTAGCGGCATCTTTATAGCTATCGCTGTGCAAAGACATGTTTGATACTTTTTGATTGAGTAACCAATTTCTATTAGGCGTACGAGTTGGGGTAGAAGAAGTAGCCTGATAAGCGCTACCACTCTTTTTAGGCTTACTGCAGTGATTAGCAAGTAAGGTAAATAGCGCTTTATCGCGTGCAGTTAAACGCTCACCTTCTTTATTACTGTAGCCACTTCTAAATTGAGAGCGAATAGCTTCGCGCTGCTTTTTAATGCTATCGCATTGGGCTTGTGTGTAAGCCTCAGCAGCTTGAGGAAAAGTTGTAAATACGCTAATAAATACCAGTAAAATCCATTTAATCATTATTCATTCCCTGAATTAAAACTTTAAAATAGTGTACCTATAAATGTGAAAAAACACATCAACATTACTAATCCAAGGCAATAATTAAAGCTGTGGGTGGGAGTGCACCTTGTGTCTTGGTTTTTATAAAGCACCCGCGAGGTATAAAACCTCACCTACAATAATTAAACCACCGCACTCAACAAAAGCGTAGGTGCGATTTTACATCGCGCTTTCTCTTTAGTAACTAGCTCATTACTCCAATCAACGCTACAAAGCCCGCCTAAACACCTGTAGGCGCTCAGCTTGCTCGCGCGAAAAGCGAAGCTTTTAAAATAATTTACTTATATCGCGTTGGCGATGGCAACCAAGGGGCGGTTTTCTTCAAATAAGCTCTGCTGCTAATAATTCATCCCTGAAGTCGGGTTCCTGTCAGCATCCATGCTTCCACTTCCTCAAGCTGCAAAGCTACGCTTTGGTCATTCGTCACCTACGGCGCCCCGAGGATCACATTATTTCCTCAATTTAAATTAATGATATGAACGTAACCATCGTAGATAGGCCATCCTTGGCCAAGCTACGCTTTTAACAGCATCCATACTGTTAATTACTCATCATTCATTTAATTTCGGGTGTGATCACGGGGGGCCTTTCTTAGCAGCGTTCTTAAAATTGGCTGTAGGCGCCCAGCTTGCTCACGCGAAAAGCGTAGCTTTTAAAATAATTGACTTAATATCGCATTGACGATGGCAACCAAGGAGCGGATNCCGCCCCTTGGAACCCCACGGCGCCCCTCAATTTCACTTATCCTTAAACAAATAATTAATATGAACGTAAACGCGATGAACGCACATCCATGTGCAAGCATCGCTTTCCTCGAATCCATGCGAGGTAATTACTCATTAATTATGTGTTTGCAGGTGAAGTTGAAGGGGATAATTTCTTAGCATCATCATTTGATTACTCTCTCAGCTAATACTTAACTCACACGTTTGTAGTTAATTACTAGTAACTTAGTCGATTAATACTTGTAGCTGTACCGCATTTTAGTAAACTAACTACTCGCAAACAGGGAGTGGTTTTAATGCAGCAAATTGGTATTTACGAGCAGTTAATTACGCAAGTAATTAAGCAAAACTTAAATCGTGATCAATTTTATGTTGGTGAGCGCCAACTTGAAACGGCCGAAGCGGCAACATGGCTTTCACGTTTTTTAGGTAAGCTTGTTGAGCATGCCATAAATGCCATTCCTAACTCGAACGAGCGCCTACAAGAACAAATTAGCCTAGCTAATAGCCTTGTACTTTGGCTTAAAGATCATATTCGTGATGACGAGCTAATTAACGAAAATCTGATCGACAGCCAAGGCCGAATACTTACCGCGCTGTTTAATACCCAAAACCCTATTGCGGCCAACCTTAAAGATTACTCAAGCGATATATTCCCACTCACAGGGCTTACACAAAGCGAATTATTTAGCGGTGCTAATGCAGGTATATCGCTCGAAACCGAGCTAAAGCGCGAGATTAAATCGTCCGACACTATTTACTGGCTGGTCTCATTTATAAAATGGACAGGCCTGCGCATTTTTAAAAATGAGCTTGAAGCGTTTACCAAAAGCGGCAATAAACTCAAAGTTATTACTACTTCGTACATGGGCGCAACGGATGCTAAAGCCGTTGAGTTTTTAGCAAACCTACCAAATACCGAAGTAAAGCTAAGCTATAACAATCAGCAAGAACGCCTACATGCAAAGTCATACTTATTTATGCGCAATACGGGTTTTCACACAGGCTACATTGGATCGTCTAACTTATCGCATTCGGCGCTTACCAGCGGCCTTGAGTGGAACTTAAAAATTACCGCACAAGAAATCCCGCACATAATAGCTAAAACCAAAAGCACGTTTGAAACCTACTGGGAATCAAAAGACTTCGAGCTATTTACAGGCGCTGTTGAGTGTAAAGAAAAGCTCATCAATTCACTTAACGAGCAGCGCGGTGTTGGGCAATCAAGCAGCCAGTTTTATTTTGATATAGCACCAAAAACGCATCAGCTCGCTATTTTAGAAAAGCTAAGTGCTGAGCGCAGCGTACATAATCGTTATAAAAATTTAGTGGTTGCCGCAACCGGCACAGGTAAAACCATAATATCGGCGTTCGACTTTAAAACTGTTTACGATAAAAACCCAAACGCACACTTTTTGTTTATAGCCCACCGCGAAGAAATACTTAAACAAGCGCAAAGCGCTTACCGTGGAGTCCTTAAAAATAACGACTTTGGCGAGCTGTGGGTAGGTAACTACAAACCACAACGCTACAACCAATTATTTGCGTCAATCCAAACGCTGAACAGCCAAATTGAATCGCTCAATTTAACCAGCAATTACTACGACTACATAGTGATAGACGAAGTACATCACGTAAGCGCTGCCAGTTATCGCACCATTTTAAGTTACTTTACGCCCACAATATTACTTGGCCTCACCGCCACACCAGAGCGACAAGATGGCGCAAATATACTCGATGATTTTTGCGGCGTAATAGCCGCTGAAATTCGCTTACCAGAGGCAATAAATCAACGCCATTTATGCCCGTTTCAATACTTTGGACTAGATGACGACACCGACCTAAGCCAAATAACATGGCGTGGTGGCCGTTACGATATAAGCGAGCTAAGTAACCTTTATACAGGGGAGAACAGCCGCGCTAACAAAATTATGTCTAGCCTTGCTGATATAGTAACTAATGTAAACGCTATTAAAGCACTCGCGTTTTGTGTAGGCCAAAAACACGCAGAATTTATGGCTAAAAAGTTTAACTTAGCAGGCATAAACGCCGATGTACTCACCAGCAAAAACACCAATGAGCGCGCGGCTAAACAGCAAGCACTACGCCAAGGCGAAATACAAATACTTTGCGTGGTTGATATTTTTAACGAAGGGGTCGATATTCCAGAGGTCGATACTCTACTGTTTTTACGCCCAACTGAAAGCCTAACGCTGTTTTTGCAGCAACTAGGCCGTGGTTTGCGCCTGCCCGACAACAGCCAAAAGCAATGCTGTACCGTACTCGACTTTGTAGGTAATGCTCGCCCAGAGTACGACTTTGCCAGTAAATTCCGCGCGCTCATTGGTAAAAGTAATCAGCCAATAAAAACCGAGATTGAAAACAACTTCCCACATTTGCCGCTGGGCTGCCGTATAGAGCTACAAAAGCGCACACAACAAACAATATTAAAAAATATTCAGCAAGCTATAAACTCTAAACGCCGTTTACAGCAGCTTATAAATAGCTATTCGCAACACACTAATGACGCGCTTACGCTAAGTAACTTTTTACGTATAAACCCACAAGTCACGCTTGAAGATATATACAAACCAAAAGATAAAAAGCTCGGTGGCTGGCACTGGCTAAAAGGCGATGAAATACCAGCAAAACAAGCCGATATTTACGCCGCATATTACCGCGCCATAAACACCCAATTACTCGGCTGCGACTCGCTCAGTTACTTATGCTTTTTACGTGATTTATGTAATTACAACTTTAGCTTTTCGCCAACACCACAAAACCAACAGTACGCGCTTATGGCGCATTACAACTTTTGGTATGATACTGGAACACGTTTAGGGTTTGAATCGCTTGAGCAAAGCTTACAAGCACTTAAACACAAAGAGCTACAGCAGGAACTTGCTCAAGTAATTACACTATTAATAAACCGCATTCACCAGCAAGAAAGTGATTTAACATGCTTACCTAATCACGCAATAAAATTACACAGCCGCTATACTCATCAACAAATACTTGCAGCCTTTGGCGAGCACTCTTTTGATAAAAAATCATATTCAAAAGATGGAGTCATAGTTTTAAAGAAACAAAACCTTATTTTACTTTTAGTAACACTAAAAAAATGCGAAAAAACATATTCACCTACTACGCTCTATAAAGATTACGCAATTAGCCCAACCCTGTTTCATTGGCAAAGTCAAAATAACTCACGTCCAGAGAACGGCCGCGGCCTTAGTTATATTCAGCACCAACAAACAGGCAAAACCATCCTGTTATTTGTGCGCGAACAAGGCAAAGATGAAAACGGCAGAACTATGGGGTTTGTAAACTACGGCGAGGTTAAATATCAAAGCCACAATGGCAGCCANCCAGCCAATGAATATAACGTGGAAATTAACAAGCCCCATGCCAAGTAAAATGTGGCATGAGGCTGGGAAGTTAGCTGTTGGGTGATACTAATTGATAGATTCCAGCCTCTTATTCTTCATATTTATCGGCAAAGACTTTAAACCCGCCTGACTGTACTTATAATGAAAGTAATTCGCGACTTTACTCTCATGAGTTGACAACATAATTTGCAACTCATGAAATTCATATCGCATCATTTGAACAAAAGAAGCCATGTTTACTTCATCCATAGTTTGGACTGGGTCATCAATCATTAAAGTAGATAACTTGGAAGGGTAAACTTTATTCATAGCTAGCATAAACGAGATAACAACACCAGCGAGCTGCCCTGAGCTCATTGTATTCCATGCATCATGACTATCATTAGGTGTAGCGCTAAACTTCATAAAGCCTTTTTCGCTTCCCTTCGTGGGCGTAATTAAAAATATCCCACTTCCCTCTGGGCGAGACTGAAGTATTTTAGAGCTATAAACAAAAAGCGGTATTGCAATATGTTTTGCGACATCTTTTTCATAAGCTTTAATTTTAACTTTATAGACTTTACTAATTGCCGCTATTTCTTCTCGCTTCAAATTTAACTTTCGCACTTTTTCTTGTAGCTTGGATATCTTTAAAATTTTTGCTTTATAGGATAAAGAACTCTGCTGCAATATTAGCCGAGATAATAATGATAAGTCCCTACTAATATCACCCAAATCAACTGGTAGTTTTCCAGCTTCATTAAAGGCTAAGCCTAATGCTTGCAAATCTTTTACTAAGTCCGAATACTCTTTTAAAGGCTCTTCTGAAAGTAATTTTTTGTGGCTGTTAATAAAAGTAATGAGTTGCTCTTTGGTTTCATCATAATTTTGATTAACTACAAGTAGTTTGTTATCAATAAAATGTGTGCAATCGCCAATATTGGATTCAAGCCATGTTCTTATTTTAATCATGCTCTGGAAATCGGATTTCCCTAGATTTTTATGATTATCCACACTTATTAAATCAAAGTTTAAGTAATCTTGATACTTAGAGAGATAGTTTCGCATTTTGGTAATAGAAGGGACAATAAGCTCTGTTATTAAGTTTTCAGTTACTATCTTAAGAGACTTATCATTATCCCCTAACTGTTCTAAGAAAAACTCTGATTGTTTGTCATATTCATTAAGCAAATCTTCCCCTGTTGGTTTCATATCCCCACATAATGGGCAGGGTATGTTTTTATGCTCTTTAACTCCATCATAACCAATATGCTCTTTGTAATGAGATAATAGATTTTTTCGACTGTCATCGATTTTAATAAGTAAAGAGCTCAGCGAACTATTTACCTTAGATAAACTTAAAAATGAAGTTATATCAGTTATGAATCTATCATAGCTTGAAGGAAAATTTTCTTTGTAAATATTTAAAGTATCTTCGCTAAGGCTATTTGGCTTATCATCAAAAAATGTAATTAGCTCATTATAGATATCAGCTTTTTTCTTCGCCTTCCGCCAAATCAAGTTATGCTTATTTAGTTTTTTTGTTAGCCCTTCATAATTTTCAACTAAGCCAACTTTTAAATAATTCTCAAGTTGCTCAGTTCGCTCTGTTGTCATTTTATTCAACAAATAATTAAATTTTAGCTTTTTATAATCTGAGTTATTTTTTATGAGCCACTCAACACCTTCTAAGCTATATTTGTAAACTTCAAGCTGCTCAAGGGTACTAGATGATAAATCACTAAATAGAGCAATTTTCCCACTGCTAAGTATGCTTTCTGAACCTTCAGCTTCAGTAGTCGGCTTTGCTAACTGTATTAACTCTCCTTCTTCTTTTGTGATTAAGGGGGTGTAGTAATCATTTATTGTTTGCTTCAGCTTGGTAGAAAGTGCATCTAACTTATCTGCTTTATTTTTTTCTTCTATCGTACCAAATAGATAACTTATTTCTTGGTGGCGTTTACTTTCATCAAGTTTTAAGAAGTGACACGTCTCTTCTTGTTGGATGTAATTAAACAAAGTAAAAGTTTTATCTAGTTTTTCATTTTCTAATAAATTATTTAATCTGCCTTCATCCAGCTTATTTTTACTTAACTCACGAAAAACAGCTGCATCCTGCCACATCTCCGTTTCAAAACGCTCTATAGCATTTTGATATTTTGCTACCTTTCCTGCTTCGCCTGAGATATTCGCTGGTATATGAATACCGATAACTAATAAGGTTCTTGTGTCGTTTAAAAGCTCTAATTGAATAGTCGTTGGCTCAGCATTATCTCCCTTGAGAATATGATCCCCTTTGCTCTTTGTGTCAGTGTGCTTGACTCGGGATATTTTCCCCGTGAAACACAGCTCAATAGCATCAAATATTGTTGTCTTTCCAAAACCATTTGGACCATCAAAAAGAACTAAATCATTACCAGTGAAATCAAACTCAACCGATTCTTTAAAAGATTTAAAGTTCTCAATTCGCATCTTTCCTAGTTTAATCATTATTTTCATCTTCCTTAACAAGTTCAGTAAACCAGTCTTCAAGATCATTTATATCAAGATCTAGCAGCTTCTCACATTCAGCTAATTGCTCTTTAGACAACTTATTATCTATCTCCTGTTGCAAGACGTCCTGAACAGAAGGAGTAACTATTAAAGACAAAAAAGGAATTTTTTCATAAAGCTTTGCTACAAATAAGTATTCAATTTCTCTTTTAGATAACTTTGATGCTTTAGCGTTAGTAAATTCATTAAACCTTTCGATATCAGAAATTAGACTTTGAATATAAGCAATATGACTGCCTTTACTACTATTAAAATAACTTTCAATGATTGGAAGTTCTTCAACAGATGATAATAGAACTTGTTTCTTGAAAAAGTATGGATCTTCTTCAATCGAAATAGCATTTTTAATTGCATCGTTCTTTGTACTAGATTTATGAGTAGTAAAAATTATCAAAGTAGCATTTTTATCAAATGAGGATGAGATCTCTACTGCTGAATCTGTTATTTGCTCGAAGCTTTTAGAATGGTTTTTAATTAAAGAGAGTAACTTTATTTGAATATCATTCGTGACATGAGGCAAAAGTCTTTCTGGTAAATGAAGATAAATAAAGTAGTCGCCTTGTAATGTTTGACCAATATAGACTACTGCTGAAAAATCATGATCCTTTTCAATATATTTTACTTTTGCTAAGGAGAGATGAGACTCTATAAAAATCTGCTCTATTATACTATCCATTGATTTCCCCTAATGCTTTTCTACTATCCATAAAACTAATTTCTTTTTGTTGGGTAATTTTATCTGACTCTTTTAAATCTGAGCTCTGTTGCTCATAGCTTTTCACTTCAGTTATTTTTTCTATACCAGCTAAAATTTCATCATCTTTATCTGTTGAATTAACGACTATATAATCAACATTTGTGAAAATGTTAGATTGATTTCCTTGATTGTCGGCTAAACCTTTTTTTACTCTTTCAACTTCAATAAACTTACTCTCAGGATCAGCTTCATTAAAATTAATACAACTGGGTTGATACTCAAAAATATTATTTTTGCATTCTAAAGTTAACTTCCCTGACGGTTTTTCAACTTTTTTAATAAAGTTGAAAAAAACACTCTTAATTTTCTTTGGCTCTGATATTTCAGTATAATACTGATGTTCCGACGTTCCTTGAAAAATATGAGGGTATATGCGCCTCAAAAAACCCGCGCAGTCATTAGGAAAGTATTGTTGAATTACGTTTTTACGAACAGACTCTAACCTTACCGTATAATATTGGTATGTCTCATTATCAATAACTGAGTTTGCTAACAGCGTGTGAGTGTCTTCAATTTGTTCTTTATAAGCCTTTTCAAAGTTTTCACGACAAACTAAATTCCAATAAGCCTCATTTTGTACTCTAAAACTAGATTTTAACTCCCTAACAATTTCATTGAAATTAATGCTTGGTTTTGTACGTCGTAGATATTGAATGTCGTTATCGGCCTTATCTCTAATGTGCTGATGCCTTGTTACTAAGTTTTGATCAATCAAAGCACATAAAGCCGTTTTATATAATTTAATATTTTCTTCTAAACAAGCTTCTTTAGGATGAAATAATGCTAAAAGTTCCTTTATTAGGTTATCTAGCTCTAAATTAAGTGCATTATCAGATAGTGCAAGCTTGTAATCTTTAGAGTTATCAAAACTAAGAAAAACCTGTTGGCAAGAAAGGCTCATCTGCTGAGCTAGATTTGGAATTAGATGGCTTGGTATACCTGCAATATCGGTAATACTTTCCAGAGGTGGTTCAACTTCATCTGCAGTATGAAAATAGGTAGTTGAGATGCTAAATGCTTTTTGTGAAAGTGATTCAAAATCGGTAAAACATTTTGCAAGATTTCTGCGATATTCAATGTTGGCAGACTGAACATTAGATTTCCAATTACTATCTAATAAACCATTATCATTAACAAGCCTACAATTAATTATCTCCGTTTTAATCTTCTCTTTTTCAGCTGCAGTATCACCTTTTTTTTTGCTTTTAAATGTAAAGTATTTAAAGATATCAGTGTCTGAAAGTACACCATTCTTTCGATGTAAAATTGTTGCAATAGCCTCAACATGGTCTTTAAATTTATTTTCGCCTTTATGTTTAACTTGGTGAAGAGACAAATAATCCTCACCTCTTTTAATGGCAAAATCTTCAATCCATTCATACTCAATATGGTGCTCATCTAGGAAGGTATCGAAAGCAGGTAAATCAACTCCTACACGGCCTTCTTTAAGAATATTTATTAAACAAACATAGAGGCCTACTTTTCCTTGGTAGTTATAACCATTCCAAGAGGGTGTCGCATCGTGCAAAATGCTTTTAGATGATGCATTACTCATATTAAAGTTACTCGCTTATACAAACTAGATATAGTCAAAAATCTTTACTTCAGAAAGCCAATTTACCAACATACTCCAACTCCCCGTGATCACACCTGAAACTTAGTTAATGATGAGTAATTTACAGCATGGATGCTGTACAAAGCGTAGCTTGGCCATGGATGGCCTATCTACGCTGGTTACGTTCACATCATTCACGTAAGTTGAAGATAAAGTGTGATCCTCGGGTGCGCCGTGGGATTCCAAAGGGCGGTCGGCGGCAGCCNGCCGCCCTTTGGTTGCCATCGCCAACGCGATATAACCTCGAATAGAGGTTTTTAATCCCTTGAATACTAGGCAAAAAAAACTTATGAGCGCGATATAAAATCGCACCTACACATTAATTACACCGAAATTTAAAAGCTTCGCTTTTCGCGCGAGCAAGCTCTGCGCCTACAACCCAAAAGCGCGAGATATACTCACGCCTACAGCACGAACTACAAATTCTGTATTACACGTCATACCTTGGCTTTTCTTCCGCCACTAAATCAAACCCTGTACTTGATTGCTGATATTTAAAACTAGCCGCCTCTTCAAAATAACCTTTCTTTACCCATAACTTTGCACTGTTAGTCTGCGCAACCTGATATGCCCAATCACTAACCGAAAACGACTTATCTGAATCACAATTAAAGTAATCACTAAGTTCAGTTGTTAAATGCTGGCTATTAATCACTAAATTTTGTTCTTGCCAGCGTTCGCGGTGAAGTTGCGCAGCTAAAAAGTCACTTTTACTGTTATTACAGGTGCTATGTGCTGCCACAAAGTTATGACCTAAATCATTTGCGTAGCGAGCAAACGGTATAAAGTGATCAACCTCGGTTTTACTGTTCAATGGTTTTTCGCAATAAAAACAATTACCGTGCTGAAGCTCTATCAACACAGGCTTTGCCTTACTCAATGCATTGCGATCAAAGCCGAATAAAAAATCATGTAGTTGGCTTTGTGGGCCAATTAAGGCTTGGTTATGCTTAATACTTTGAATTTTTTGCAGCCATGCATTTTTTGCTAAATAAACAACTAGGTCGTAAAAACGCCTAAAGCAGCCTGCAATACCTTCATTTAAGGTAATGTATGATTGGCCTTTAATATGGGGATACAAGAAACACTCTTCTTTGCCATTTAATTTTTGTAATAACCAAAGCGGGCCGTCTTTAATGGTTTGTAATGTTGAGCTGCGTATATTTTTCCAACCGTGGCTCTTTTTTAATTGGCTAATTGAATTAATATTATTTAATTTTGCATCATGAAGCGTAGTTATAATTTTGGCTTGTTTATTAGAGTTGGTATTTTGTAAAAGTAGTTGCTCTCTATTATTACCAATTGCACCAAATGGCGATGCTTGGTGCCAATATAAAGTAATAAATTTATCGACTAATTCATCAAATTTTATTTGTAACTGTGCTTGTGGATCAGCGTGATGTTTTTCGATACTAATATCAGCCAGTGCATGTAAAAGTGCAAACTTATAAGTAGCACTAAAATCACCTTCAACTAATAAGCGCTGAATATAAGCAATAAAGTCGAGTTGTTGCTGCATTGCTCCAATCATAAAACGTGCACTACTTTAATAAGCGTATTTAGCCACACTTCACTTTCGCGCTCTGGGCGCTGATCAACACTTTGCCATTGTTTAATAGCTTTTAACTGCGTATTGCTAAGTAAATGCGTTAAAGAATTTTCGGTTAAATCGGTAAATTCACGACCATTATGCACACGCTCTGTATCGCCATATTTAAACGACACATATAAAACGCCATTCGGTTTAAGCGCACGTTGTAGGTTTAAAAACACCTGCGGTAACTCAGCTTTTGGAACGTGTAATAAACTAGCACAGCACCAAATACCGTCGTATTGATTTACACAATTTAGCTCTTGGAATGTTTTAACCGCTACAGGTTGTTGTAAGTAACTGCTTGCCAACTCTGCCAGCTCTGGGCTTGCATCAAACGCACTTACAGTAAAACCCTGCGCTTTAAAAAATGCGGCATCGCGCGCACTGCCACAACCGGCATCTAAAATACTCCCGTGTTGTACAACGTGCGGTAAAAACTCAGCATAAAGCGCCGACATATCAACGTTAAGTGTTGAGTCGCTAAAGGCTTTGGCATTTTGGTTGTAATAAGTAAGTGTGGTGTTTGACACGAGACTCACCGCTCCTTGGCTAATCGTTTAACAGCTAAGGCACTGTTAATACTGCATTCATTATTTGTTTAATCTACAGGAACAGGCGCATTAAATATAGGCTTAATAAGTAGAAATTTTTAAATTAATACGCCATTGTTATTAAGCACTGATGTTGAGTGATACATACGCAGTATAAAATTTAAAATGCAATACAAACGCCCTTATCTGTGTTCCTCTAGTGTGTTGTCAGATTCCAAGGGCGCTTGCAATCCTTAGTAACAAGATATTAAGCCGCCTCTCATTAAAAATCTCTGCTCTAAAACACCAACAAACAAATTACCAATAACTTTCAAATCATCACCTATAATTTGCAAACAAGCTAAATACCGCTAAAATAGTCATTAACACCATAATGACCGAGTAGGCACTCATTAATGAGATCGGAACAAGCTTTAAAAATGGCGCAGCAATTAGGGGATTTAATACGCCAGCACCGCACTTTGCATTACACGCAAAGCACCTTTGCAAAAATGATTGGTGTGTCGCGCTCTACTGTGCAAAAACTTGAGCAAGGCGAGACAGTTAAAAGCGATATTTTATTTGAAGCTTTAGTCGTGCTGCAATTACAAGGATCGCTCCTTGATGAAATTAATGAATTAGCCGCCGATGTAGGTGGCTACAATAGACGGCAACGTAAAACCAATAAAGTGCAGGTTATTAACGATGACTTCTGAATGTTATGTGTTTATTGACGAGTTTGAAATTTATTATTTAAAGTATGGCGCTTTGCGAACATAAGCGACATTGATGCTGCACGCTTAACAAGCGTGATTTCTACTATTGAATAAAAAACTTAAAAAGCGGTTATACACTTCAAAATTGAATCTGCGTTATGTTTAGCGCGATATAAATCACGCTAAACGTTTTTTGTTACCTTTTTCTTAGCCAAAAAAGACTCGCTGGCACCGAAATCCACGCCTGCTTACCTAACGAATCAAGATAAACAGCGACTTCTTCTTTACTGCCTGGGCTGAAGTATGGCGGCTGTTGTTCTTTTAGTTTTTCTTGCCCTGTAAGTATTTTGGTAAAGTGTTTATTTTGCTGCTGGAGCATTTTTTTGTATTCGTTAGCTGGTTTTGAATCACCGTGCTTTACAAACGCACTGAGCGCACGGCTTGCTGTTGTGTGTAGTTCTTGAAAATCAAAGTCGGTCAATAGCGCTTCTAACTTTTCCCATTGTTTATTAATAATTAGGCAGTTCATTAATAAAAAGCGGTTTGCTTGATTGTCGTTTGGGTTTAGCTTTAATAGCTCTTCGAGTTCTGATTGCGCTTTTTGGGTATAACCATGCAGTGCGTGTATTTTTGCTCGATGCGCGCGAAGCATCATATAAGGTCGGGTTTCGTGCAAACCCCAAAAGTACCCGGTGTTGTCTTTAATAAACTGCTTTGTTATGAGCCCACTTTCCATTATTTCTAAAAGCATTTGCATTGGCTCAAGTGCTTTTAGCTCGGTATCGGCAAGTACTAGTTCAAGTAGTTCATCAAATTCATCTAATTCATTTGGCTCTTCGTCTAAAAAGTGGTTGTTAAATTCGGCTTCGTTTTCATCAAATACTGCTCGCTCGTTACTAAATCGAAGTTCAAAAATAGCGTCGGCCATAAAATAAACATAATTACGTTTATATTCTTGGGCGTTGTATTGGGCAAATTCACCAAACTCTTTTGCGGCGATTTTGGGGCTTGTAAATGCTTTTAACACTGTAGTAAAGCTGTTTATAGAACGTTTTTGCTCTGTATTGAGCATGCGTTTATTTATATTTTTAAGCGCCTGTAAAACCCCTTTACAGTAATTTGGTAGGGGCATATTCGGCTTTAGTGACTCACGGTAGTCTTGTTTAGATAGGCTGCATTTTGCTGGCATTTTTAATTCGTTTTGAATTATTTTATCCATGCTTTGGTTATACAGAGCCATTAAGCTTTCGAGGTATTTTAGCTCAGTCTCGTTTTGAATATTAAACTCTCCAAATAGATCTGGGTGCCACTCACTGGGAACAAGTAGTTGAGGTAATACACCTAATCCCATTAAGTAGCCTTGGATAAAGTAATAATCTGGTTTTTTAGTGCTTAATTCACTGAGTTTTATAACATCACTGCGTATTTTGGCTGGTGACATAACGTGCCCTGCTATGTATAAATTTATTATTAGTGTACCCATAGATAAAGCTACCAACAACGCTAGTTTAGTTGTTTTATCCTAAAAATGAATTTTTAACGGAATATTTACAAATTTAACAAGCCCGCGCCGCTAAAATACAAAAGCTGGTTTATACTGTTGTAATAATAAGCAAAAATAATAACTATGAGGCGCAATGAATAAATTAATTACTGTATTTTTATGTTTGCTGTTTACGGCTCCGTTTAATGTGTTTGCTTGTGAGAGAACCTTTAGCGTGGCATCGCACGATGCTTTTTGGCCACCTTATGTAATGGGTATTAACGGTAAACTGCAAGGCTCGGAGGTTGATGCGCTTAACATTATATTTGCTGACTCCCCTTTTTGTTTTGAAGTTAAGTTACTACCAAATTCTAAGCGGGCTTTTATTGAGCTTAAATACGGCCGTATTGATTTAGGATGGGCAGCAAGTTATACCGATAAACGCGCTAAATATGTGCACTTTAGTGATACCTACCGAACTGAAGTTATGCGTTTGTACGAAAATACAAACAATCAGCATAACGTTAAAAACCTCGAAGATATTTTTAAACAAGGCCTTACCGTGGGCGCTAACTTTGGGAGCTACTACGGCGAAGAATTTGAGCAATATAAAACTAAATATAAAAAGCAGATTGAATACACTAGTGCAACTAGTAAGCGCTTTGAAATGCTTAATAAACAACGTATTGATTTTGCTATTGAAGACGAGTTAGTGGGGGCTTATTTTGGCAAAAAAGGCTCAAATATAAAATTAGTAACCAATATTGAGTATGTAAACAAGGACGACATTTATTTAATGTTTAGCAAACAAACGGTGTCGGTTACTGAGCTTGCGGTAATTAATGAATATATAAACAAAAATAAAACAGCACTTAAAGCGTTGTTTGAACACTAATTTAAGGAGTGTAATGAAAACTTTATTTTTAGCATTTACTACACTGCTATTTACTCACTTTAATGCCCTTGCGTGTTCAAAAACATTAGTAATGGGCACTAACGAAACTAATTGGCCGCCTTACCTTGTTAAGCAAGGTGATACATTTTTAGGCGCAGAAGTGGATGCTGCAAACGCTATTTTTAAAGATTCAAAATTTTGTATTAAATGGACTTATTTTCCGAGTTTTTCACGTGTTCAAGCTGAGCTTAAAAATGGCCGAGTAGATATGACCTACGCGGCAAGTTATACAGAACAACGCGCTCAATATGCGCATTTTAGCTTGCCTTACCGCGACGAGGTTATGCGGCTTTATAAACATAAAGATACGCCTGATGTAACAAGCTTAGCTGAGCTTTTTAGTAAAAAGTTTACAGCTGGTATTAACCGTGGGAGCTTTTTTGGTAACGAGCTTGAACAGTTAAAAACTAAGTATCCAACACAGGTGGTGCTTACTGCTCAAGCAAATAATCGATTTAGTATGTTAGATAAAAAACGAATTGACTATGTTATTGAAGACTCTGCTGTTGCACAGTACTTTGTAAAAAAACATCCCTCAATTACGCAGGTAAAGTCTATTACACCGATTAACGTTAACAACGTACATTTTATGCTAAGTAAAGAGTCGCTAACTCTTGATGACGTGGCAACCGTTAATCAATTAATTACTAAAAATGCAGCCGCTATAAAGTTAATTTATCAACCTGTGCATTAAAGCATGGGTAATAACTTAGCTATTTGGCTGCAACACTTCTTTAATATTACTGTCGGTGGTGCTTACGCTCCCCTCTGTAAGTAAGCAACACCGCTCACGCTAAAAATAGTGGCTTAAAATCGAGAATTGCCGTTATTTTCGCTTGGTTATAAATTAGCTGCCTTTTATCTTTCATTCGTTGTGGCTGATCTGTATAATTCGCCAGCTAATTTACCCTATTGTCTGGTTCTTGTTTGTGGCGTTTTGCTGCAGCGTACTCCTGTCAGTACTAATCTAGGATTACCCTTTTTGATCTCCACCGCAAATATTACGATGCAGTTTGGCGCAGAGCCGTTGTTTGAAAACATTTCAGCTAAATTTGGTAACGGTAACCGTTACGGTTTAATTGGCGCTAACGGCTGCGGCAAGTCGACTTTCATGAAAATTTTAAGCGGTGCGCTTGTTCCAAGTGCGGGTAATGTATCTATTACTCCAGGGTTGAAATTAGGTAACCTAAGCCAAGACCAGTTTGCTTTTGAGCAATACAGCGTTGTAGACGCGGTAATTATGGGCGACGTGGAGCTTTGGAAAGTAAAGCAAGAGCGCGAACGTATTTACTCGTTACCAGAAATGAGCGAAGACGACGGTATGAAAGTAGCCGATCTTGAAAGCATATTTGCTGAAATGGACGGTTACACGGCAGAGAGCCGCGCTGAAGAAATTTTGCTTGAAGCGGGTATCGATAAAGAATTTCATTACGGGTTAATGGCAAACGTTGCTCCAGGTTGGAAACTACGTGTGCTTTTAGCACAAGCGTTATTTGCAAATCCTGACATTTTGCTACTGGATGAGCCTACCAATAACTTGGACATTCATACAATTACGTGGCTTGCTAACGAGCTTAACAAACGTAAATGTACGATGATTATTATTTCGCATGACCGTCACTTTTTAAACTCGGTATGTACACACATGGCCGACATTGATTACGGCGAGCTGCGTATTTACCCTGGTAACTACGAGAAATTTTTAGATGCTGCGGGCCTACAACGCGAGCAACTTTTAGCTGAAAACGCTAAAAAGAGCGCTGAGATTGACGAGCTACAAGACTTTGTTAACCGTTTTGGTGCTAACGCTTCTAAAGCTAAACAAGCAAGTTCGCGCGCTAAAAAAATGGATAAAATTAAGCTTGATGAAGTTAAATCTTCAAGCCGTATGAGCCCATCACTTTCGTTTGACGAAGGTAAAAAAATGTATCGTCAAGCGCTTGAAGTTAATAAGCTTGGCCATGGTTTTGATGGCGAAACATTATTTACTGGTGGCGACTTACTACTAGAAGCTGGCGCTAAGCTTGCTGTAATTGGCGAAAATGGTGTGGGTAAAACTACATTTTTACGCTGTTTAGTAGACGAGCTTAAAAGTAATGAAGGCGAAATTAAATGGTCTGAAAATGCGACCTTTGGTTATTGCCCGCAAGACAGCACTAAAGATTTTGAAAACGATTTAACGTTGTTTGATTGGATGTCGCAATGGCGTACAGCTAAGCACAACGATTTAATGGTTCGTGGCATGTTAGGCCGTTTGTTGTTTACAGCAGACGATTCAAACAAAAAAGCGCGTAACTGTTCTGGTGGTGAAAAAAACCGCCTGTTATTTGGTAAGTTAATGATGCAAGACGTTAACGTGCTTGTTATGGACGAACCAACTAACCACATGGATATGGAAGCTATTGAAGCGCTTAACAATGCGCTTAAAGACTTTGAAGGTACGCTTATTTTTGTAAGCCATGACCGCGAGTTTGTATCGTCATTAGCTACGCGTATCATTGATATTAAAGATAAAAAAGTAATCGACTTCCAAGGTACGTTTGACGAATACCTAGCAAGTTGTGAAGAGAAAAAAGCGTAAACTTTTTCTAATTGCTTATAAAAACGGTGCTAAATTTAGCACCGTTTTTTTATGTGTGGAATTTGAGTTTAACTATAAAATTAATTAATAAAGGCTTAAATAAATAATTCACTAAGAGGTTAAGAGACGCTACGCTTTTAGAGTCAGTGATAAAATACTCGTTTCTGGCTTGGTTCTTCTCATTTACTCCTCTTTGGCTTCTCCTAGTGCAATAGTTTTTCAAGTAAATAATTCACTAATGGTGATATAAGACGCAGCGCTTTTAAAGTGAGTGATAAAATAAAAAAGCACTGTTTTTTTGACTTTATTTTTCTTAGTTACTGCTGCTTCGCTTTTCCTTATGCAATTAATGGCTCTTATCGCAGAGCTAATTATTCACATTATTTTTATTGGTAAATACTGCATACATCACTGCTTTAAATCTAGTCATATTCTCCTGTAAGTCTTTGTCACTTAATGCTAATGTTTATGGAGTGAGTTATTTAAAATTCTAATGGCTAAACCAAGAGGTAACTATGTCTAATTGGGTTGAAGCAACAGTAAAAAGCGTAACATGGTGGAGCGAAACGCTCTTTAGCTTAACCGTTAATGCTAATGTAGAGCCGTTTAAAGCAGGGCAATTTACAAAGCTTTCTATAATGGATGGCGACAAGCGTATCGCTCGGGCTTATTCATATGTGAATGCCCCTGAAAACCCCGATCTTGAATTTTACCTTATTAACGTTATTGATGGTTTGCTTTCTCCTCGTTTAGCTACATTACAACCTGGCGAAACCGTATTAATAGAACAACACGCAACCGGCTTTTTTACTCTTGATGAAATACCACAAAGCGATCAGCTTTGGATGTTAGGTACTGGCACTGCCATAGGGCCTTTTTTATCAATATTGCAACAGCCCGATGTGTGGAAAAAATACAAAAGCATAAACTTAGTCCATGGTGTACGTTTTAATAACGACTTAAGCTATCAAGCACTTATTAACGAGTTATTAAGAGTGTACCCAGAACAACTCAACTATATTCCTGTTGTAAGTAGAGAAGAGCCATTGCAAGGCTTAAGTGGCCGGATTACTAGCGCTATTGAGAGCAACCGCTTGTTTGAACATGTAAAATTAAACCCAGAGCCTAGTAACGCGCAATTTATGATTTGCGGAAACCCACAAATGGTAAAAGACACGACCGCGCTACTTATCGATAAAAACTTTACGCGTAACCGCCNAAGCACCCGGTAACATTACCGTAGAGCAGTACTGGTAAGCTACAGTGGTGGTATTAACTACCCGATAACGTTAAAATTTGCTATGTTGCACCCTTATGCCAATTTCATCAAAAATATGATCATTCTATCGCATTAAATAACTCACTAACTGCGTTAAAAATTATTCATATAGTGTAACTATATGTCACAATTTTCGCCTTGTTATTGTGCTATTTTCTTGACGCTATAATAGATCGCTTATTTAATGTAATTGGTATTACACGTGTTTAGTGTTCATTTTAGGAAAGTTATGAAACCGTTATCTATTATTTTTGCCTCGTTAATTACCACCGTTGCGCTTATTACTTACGCCGCAGAACAAAGCGAGCCTGAGCAAAAAGAGAAGCAAGTTGAAGCTCAAGCAAACGCTGAAAAACCAAAAGTTGAAGATGAGCAATCAGTAACTCAAGTCAAAGCTGACGACAAAGTAAATACGCTTGAATACAAAGCACCTGAGCTTAAAAAGCCAACAATTGATGCGACTAAACCAGACGATTCAAAGGTATTGGGTAACGAGCAGATTAAACCCACTGAAAAGCCTAAAAATAAAATAGAAAAAGCAGTGGCTGTAGCCGAAGCTGAAAAAGCAGTTACGCAAGCAAAAGAAGCGCTGACAGTTAAGCAACAAACTAAAGCTAAGCAATCGCGCGAATCACTTGCGGTAGTAGAGCAGTTAGTTAAAGCGTATAACGCGCGTAACATTGAAGAGTTTCTTCGGGTATATGCCGAAGATGTTGAGTTTTATATTTTCCCTAATGAGCTATTATTTAAAGGTAAAGAAAAACTAATAGAACGTTATGGGCTAATGTTTAAAAAGTTAAAGTGTATTCACTCATCACCCATTAAGCGCATAGTGCACGGTGATATAGTGATTGATCACGAACTATCAGAAACCTGCTCAACTGACGAAAAGGTAGTTGATAAACGCTCAGAACTGATTTCGAGTTACCAAATTAAAGATGGAAAAATAGTACGCGTACTGTTTTTTAGATAAAGGCTTTATATGCAAATAAATGACGACAAAAAAATTCGCTTAATGTATCGCATTGAGCCCGGTTGCCTTGGCCCTAAGGGTGCTGAGCATGTTGAAGATTTTTGTCGTTTTGCAAATAAACATATTAAGTCACCATTTTATGGCCAATTTGTATTTTTACCTCGTTACGATAAAGCCATAGACGAGCGACAATATAGCGTTAACAGCCGTAATTTATCACTTGCTCAGGCTCGAGCTTACTTAAAGCACTTTGATATTAATATTGAAGAATTTGAAGAACAACTCGATGAGCTCCTCACCAAAGCGATTGATTTATACTTTAAGCGATAGCGTTTAATTGCTGTTGCTTAGGTATTCTCCCCCTCCGCAATACGTTTTTATTTTAATTATTATTAAAAATATAAGTAATTTCTTTCACAAAGATAAAGTAATCAGTAATAACTGAGAAAAACCAGATCGGCCAATATGTATCACTTACTTTAAAAACTCCGAAAAGCGCAGCGCCTCTTAACCTCTTTGTGGATAATTCGCCCTTTAAAAGCTTCTATTTGCACGATGAGAAGTAAAAGAGGAGTAAATGAGAAAGCCAAAAACAGTATTTTTATGTTTTATCACTACTCTAAAAGCGCAGCGCCTCTTAACCTCTTTGTGAATTAATTAGCTCTTTAAAAGCTTTTATTTGCACAATGAGAAGTAAAAGAGGAGTAAATGAGAAAAGCTAAAAACAAAAACCAGTATATTTATGTTTTATCATTACTCTAAAAGCGCAGCGCCTCTTAACCTCTTTGTGGATTAATTAGCTAAATATTTTAAAAGCCCTAAAAACAAAAAAGCGGTGTTAATTTTAACACCGCTTAATGCGAAATATATTTAGCTATATGCTTTAGTAAGCTTGGGTTACAACATAGGTTTTATAACATCAAACACAGCTTCTATATGGTCGTCTCTATCGTTTAATGCAGCTATGTAACGGTATTTTTTGCCGCCTGCATTTTCGAATATTTCACGATTTTCGCCTTCTAGCTCTTCAAGTGTTTCTAGGCAGTCGGCGCTAAAAGCAGGACTGATAATGGCTACATCGGTAATACCCTCATCAGGCAGGGCTTCAAGCGTTGCATCGGTATATGGCTTTAACCACTCGGCTTTACCAAATCGACTTTGAAAAGTACTAATTACTTTGTCTTTATCAAGACCTAGTTTTTCTACAACTAAGCGCGTGGTTTGTAAACATAGGCAATGGTACGGATCGCCGCGCTCTAAAAATAGTTTAGGCATACCGTGATACGAAAAAACAATTTTTTGTGGCATACCATTCGCTTCTAAATCCTCACTAATACTATTAGCAAGTGACTCAATATAACGGGTGTTTTTATGATAGCCATTAATAAAGTGAAGCTCTGGCACCCAGCGCCATTTGCGCAGTACGCTTGATACAGCATCGAACGTTGAACCCGTGGTTGGGCTAGAATATTGCGGATACATTGGCAATATAATAATACGCGTTAAGCCTTTATCACGAAGCTCCTCAAGGCCAGCCTCTATTGAGGGATTGCCATAGCGCATAGCCATTACGACTTCGGTATTGGTATAACCTTGCTCTTTTAATAAGGTATTTAGCTTTACGCTTTGTTGGCGAGTAATGTGAGTAAGCGGTGAGCCATTTTCGGTCCATATACTTTCGTATAATTTAGCTGAACGCTTAGGGCGCACACGCAAAATAATGCCATGTAAAATTATCATCCATACTAGGCGTGGTATTTCTACAATGCGTGGATCTGATAAAAACTCACGTAAGTATATACGAAGCGCAGCAGCTGTTGGTGCATCAGGGCTACCTAGGTTAGTAAGCAGTATTCCCGTTTTTTGGTTAAAACGCCCATCATGGGGATTGTCAGTAACCGCAGAAAATCGCGACACAGAGTGCTCCTTCAAGCAAATTCAATAATGTATTTTATGCACATTGTAACGAAAAAAACTGCCGTTTAGATCAATCATTTAGCAGTTTTAACCATAATTCTAAATGGGGCTGGTTTTTTAGATTCTAGTTGCTGCAGTTTTTCTATTGATTTGCGGCTAAATACATGACATTTAGGCAGCAACATTATACCCGAATGGCTGTGCAGAGCATGGCCGAGTATCATTTGCTCTTTAAGCTCATGGGCATTACAAATTAGTACTGATCCTGCTGAACTTTTTTGTTCGTGTAGTTTTGCATGGCTTGCTTCAAGCGCACGAACTATTTTAGGGTGGTAAAACGAACCACTATAAAGTTTTACACTTTCGAGTGCATCCTCATGGCGCTGCTTTTCATCGCTTGCATTGCTCTGCTCAAACGCATCCCAATAGTCGCGCGCTAAACCTAATACCATAGCCCCTATCGGTATGTCGTTTCCAGCAAGGCCTTTGGGCATTCCATTTCCGTTAAAACGTTCAAACTGATAATAAATAGCATCCGATAAATCGTGTAAATGTATTGCTGGCATTAGCATTAATTGTGCTGTACTTGGGTGAGTATAAAAGGTCTTACGTTGTTGCTCATTTAGCCGATTTAGCGGTTTTTTATAAAGCTCAGGGTCCATAGCAAGCAAACCTATTTGTGCTAAATAACCCGCCATTGGGGCAAGATCGATGCTTTTTTGCGACAGGTTTAAGTAAAGCGCTATTTGTGTACAGGTATTTGCAATATTTTGTGCTTTGTTGCCATCAAGGTAAGGGTTTGCGTTAACAAAATTATATAGCAGCTCAACGGTTGATTTGTGCTCTTGTTTTTCGCGCTCGTTGGCGTCTTCTAGCTTTTTTAAAACTTGTTTAATTTGTAAGGTGCGTTTTTCTACTCGTTGCTCTAACGTGTTGTTTAGCTCAAGTAGTTCTTGGTTTTGTGCCTTAACTTGTGTTTCTAATTTTTTGTTTTGCTTTTTTAACGCAAATTTTTCTAGGCTATCTTTAATGCTTCGAAGTAATAAGTCGTTTTGCCATGGTTTTTGAATATAACCATTTATTTGCCCTTGGTTAACAGCCGCTAGGGTTGTTTGTATATCGGCGTAACCGGTTAATAAAATNGTGTCGGGTGCCAGCGCACGCGCTTTTTCTAAAAACTCGGCACCGTTCATTACTGGCATCCGCATGTCGCTAATAATTAAACCAAATTCATGATTTTTAAAAAGTGTTAGTGCGTTTTGCGGATTATCGCAAACAATAACCGTTAAGCCATTTACTTCAAGTAGTCGTGTTAACGTGCGTAGTACTATTTCGTCATCATCAATACAAAGTACATCAACCTGATTCATTGGTGTGTTTGGTGTTGCTTGAGTCATTGCGCCGCCTTTAAATTACTTCTGGCTAAATAATAGCTTAAAAAAACATCCGTGACCTGTTTATGCTTACCTTTTATATAGAGTAGGAGTCACCTAATGTGGTTATTATCTATAAGTAGATAAATGCTCACACTAAAGTTGCAAATTTGCATGTAGACGACTAAACGTTAAGTATAAAGTTATCTATATGGATGAAAGGAATGAATGGATCAGATGGTAATTTTGAACGTGCTTTTTTAAACGAACAAAAGCTGCGCTTGGCCGCAGAACAATTACTCAAAGATAAAAGCACCGTTTTAGTTGCCATAAATAATGAATTACAAAAAAAAGTAGCCGATTTAGAACACCAGCAAATGCTGTTTGTGCAAACCGAAAAAATGGCAACCTTAGGAACGCTTTGTGCAGGCGTAGCCCATGAAATAAATACCCCGCTTGCCTATGCAATGAGTAATATAGAAAGCTTACAAAATTCTACCCCTTTGCTTATCACGTTGCTAAAACTTAACGAGCAATACTTAAACAATGAAATTAAAGAAAGCCGTTTTAAACACGAAATCGACATACTCAATTTACAGTATCCGTATGCGTATGCGTGGCTTTATAACAATTTGCAGGGACAAGTTAACGACAGCGTTGAAGGGCTCAAACGAATAAAACAAATTGTGCATGACTTATTAAACTTTGCCCACCCCTCCTCCTCGCAAGATAAACAACTAACCGATGTAACAACGGGTGCTAATAATGCTTTAAGATTATTAAGTAGCAAACTTAAATTATGCGAAATAAAAACGCGGTTTGAACCCCTACCACTTATTTGGTGTAATTTATCATCAATTAATCAAATTTTTGTAAATCTATTAATGAATGCTTGGCAAGCATGCGAGCTTGATTTAGAAAAAGGCTGCATTATTGAGGTTAATATTTTTGAACTAAACACAAATATCTGTATTGAGGTAAAAGATAATGGCTGTGGAATGAGTGAAGATACAATAGCGCATATGTTTGACCCTTTTTACACAACAAAAGAAGTTGGAGAAGGTACCGGTATGGGTATGACACTTGTATACGCTATGGTGAGCGATCATGGCGGAAAAATAGAAGTTAACAGCACATTAGGTACAGGTACGACCATCCGCTGCCTATTACCTTTAAAAGCGTAAACTAACAAACAAAACCACAATGTAAATAAAAAGTTAATAGATCTGTTTTTGAAGTTTAATGCTCTTGTAGCGTGTATTTTAATCGATTAAACGTGGTTTTTTCTTATCTTGAAATTTATTTGCATACTTAGACCAAATATTTAGTTTTTTTCATTTCTTTTTGTTTGCATATGTTGCTAGGATGTTTGCAACAGGTTATGAGCACCATAACCACACACATATTATAAGAACACAAAAAAACAGGGTCGTCACTATGCCAACATACCGTTTAAACACACTTGCTGTAGCCGTTGCTTTCGCGTTTAGCGCACCAAGCATTGTTAACGCAGAAGAAGCACCAGTGCAAGCTGCTAAAAACATAGAGCAAATATCTGTATTAGGATCGCGTGTATCTAACCGTACCTCTACAGAGTCTTCTTCTCCTATTGATTTAATTGACGCGGATGATTTAACTAAAGGTGGTTTTACCGAGTTAGGCCAAAGCCTTCAAGCGACAGCGCCTTCATTTAACTTTTCGCGTACACAAGTATCAGACGGTTCAGATTTATTTAGACCTGCAACACTTCGTGGCTTACAACCAGATCAAACCCTTGTATTAGTAAATGGTAAACGTCGTCATAACCAATCAATTTTTGGCCTTAACGGTACAGTAGGCGCAGGCGCTGCGGGTACTGATATGAATGCCATTCCGCTAACAGCGCTTAAAGGCGTTGAAGTATTACGCGACGGCGCTGCAGCGCAGTATGGCTCTGATGCTATTGCAGGTGTTATTAACTTATCTCTTAATAACTCAACCGGTATTACAACGGGTTTTGTACAATACGGCGGCACAAGTGAAGGTGACGGCGACACTATTTCAGCAGGTTTAAACCGTGGTTTTGAATTAGGCAGCGAAGGCGGCTTTATTAACCTATCGCTTGAGTACCGTGATGCCGATGGCACTAACCGCGCCGAGCGCGATACGGGGGGGTCGCTTAATGTTGAACCAGGTACGCTAAGTGAAGATGTACGCTGGGGCCAAGGTAACTCAGAAAGTGAATTTACGTCGTTATTTTACAACATGGCATTACCAATGGGCGACGGCGAGCTTTACTCGTTTGGTGGCTACTCAGAGCGCACGGCGCTGGGTAATGGTTTTTACCGTAACTTTAACGAAGCCTCTAAAAACGTAACCCAAGTATATAGTGATGGTTTTTTACCGCGCATATATAACGAAGCACAAGATATTTCAGTCGCGCTTGGTTTTAAAGGCGATATAAATACCGATTGGAATTACGATGTATCGGCTGTTTATGGTGAAAACCAATACGACTTTACATCACGCAATACATTAAACGCTTCTTACGCGGCTGAGTATTTATTTAATAACCCAAGTGCAAGCGATGCCGATATTGCAGCAAATTCAGGCCCTAGTGGCGGTTACTCAGGTGGTTTTAGATTTGATCAAACAACGCTTAACCTTGATGTAAACGGTATTGTAGATATTGGCCGTGGTGAACCTTTATATGTAACAGTAGGCGCTGAATACCGTAAAGAAAACTACGAAATAGTGCCTGGCGATGAAGCATCATACGCCTGTGGACTAGCAAATATGGATACCTCGTACCCATCAGTAAACGATCCGGATCAATTTGCACAGTGTGGTTTTCAGGCTTATAACGGCCTACGCCCTGAAGCGGCTAACGACAGCGACCGTAACAGCTACGCAGTTTATGTAGACGTAGAAACTATGATCACCGATGCATGGAACGTCAGTGGTGCGCTACGTTATGAAGATTTCTCAGATGCTGGGGATGATTTAATTGGTAAATTAGCAACACGTTATGAATTTTCAGATGATTTTGCTGTACGTGGTGCGGTATCTACCGGCTTTAGAGCACCATCGCTTCAACAAAGTGGTTATACAGCCTTTACAACTAACTTAGGTTCAGACGGTACATTAACGCAGTCGTTCACTGCAGACACCGGTACAGCTTTCCCAAGTGCGTTAGGCGTAGATAGCTTAGAGCTTGAAACATCAACAAACTACAGTGCTGGTTTTGTTTACGATGTAACAAGCGAGCTTTCACTAACGGTTGATTTTTACCGCGTAGAAATTGAAGACCGTATTACGCTTGGCAGCTTACTTACGGCTGACGACGTATCGTTTAGCTCAGAAGCAGTTGCAGCGCTACAAGCAACAGGAGCAGTGCAAGCTAACTACTTCTCAAACTCGGTTGATTCTACTACGCAAGGTGTTGATATTATTGCATCGTACCGCACTGAAGTTGAAGGCGGCAATTTAGGAGTAACCTTTGCAGGTAACCTAAACGATACTAAAATTGACGGCGTAAATGCTGAAGACGGTATTCCTGAAGCGGTTGCTTTTGACGACCTACAACGTAGCTTTTTTACCGACGGACAACCTAGTGAACGTGCAACGCTTACGTTTGACTACGAGCGCGATGCCTACACATCAACCATTCGCTTTAACTACTTTGGCGAAACAGACGTAAAATACTTTGGTAACGACCATATAGAGCTTGCAACAGATGGCTCGTTTAAAGCGACAAGTACGGTTGAATCTGCTGTGTTAGTTGACTTAAATGTGAGCTACCAAATTAACGACATGTTTGCACTTTCGGTAGGTGCCGATAATGTATTTGATGAAACTCCTGATGAACTAGGTGATGATGAGGTGCTTAATGCCATTACTAATGGTGCATTTAAATATCCAGTACGTGCATTACCTTACGGCTTTGACGGCAGAACGTACTATGCAAAAGTAAGCTTTAGTTTTTAATTTATAAAGCAAACTAAAGTAATATTAAGCGCAGTTATTAACTGCGCTTTTTTTATACTTTTTTTATTATTAAAAAAGTACCTGTTGGGCATTAAAAATACTTGCGCGGTTGAAAATTAAGCCTACAATCGCCATCTCTTAAATAGGCCAACATAAAAGCCTTTTTATTATTTAACTTAAAATAACCATTAGGACCTGTTTATCTTTCGAGGTTGAATTTGCAGCAGTATGTTTGGTATTCAGGCAAGGCAGAGCCTGTGTAGTGTGGTTATTCCCCATAAATAGGCGATAACGAAGCACAAATGCCAAACATGCGCTGCCCGAAGGGTTCTGCCCAGGGGCTATTTACTCTTTGTTGCTCGGTTTTTACTTAGCCCACTAGGTTACAAACCTCGCGCCGCGATTAAACAGCCCCTAGATTGAACAAATTTTAATCCTGAAAGGTCAACAGGCCCTAGTTGATAGGAAATATATGACTAAAAAATCTAAAGCAAAAACCGCAAACACCAGCGCGGTAGATACAGGACGAGGCGTGATAAACCACAATGCACTAGCAGCGTTGGTCACCTCTAAATTATTTAAACCACAAGTAGTTAAAGCTAAAAAAGGCAAAGGTTCGTTTAAACGCAACAACAAGCATTCAGGACAAGAGTCCTATTTAATCGCGGCTTAAATAGCACCGATCAAATAGGGCTTTTGAATATAGTAAGCGAGGTTTTATACCTCGCTTTTACTTTTAAAGCATACAAGCCACGTTACATAAGCGCGAAATAAATTCGCACCTACGGGTTTGGTGTTTGCACGATGTAGGTGAGGTTTTATACCTCGCTATTAAAGCATTGAAGCCACGTTACCTGAGCGCGAAATAAATTCGCACCTACGGGCTTGGTGTTTGCACGATGTAGGTGAGGTTTTATACCTGGCTATTAAAGCATTGAAGCCACGTTACCTGAGCGCGAAATAAATTCGCATCTACGGGCTTGGTGTTTGCACGATGTAGGTGAAGTTTTACACCTCGCTTTTTAAACATTAAAGCCACGTACCTGAGCGCGAAATAAATTCGCACCTACGGGTTCGGTATTGATGTAGGTGAGGTTTTATGCTTCACTTTCAGTTCTTTATTATTTTAACTCCCAAGCTATCCTCTAAAAGCGCAGCGCCTCTAAACCTCTTTGTGAATAACAGCCCTTAAAATATGAATGCACAAAGAGAAGAAAAAGAGGAGTAAATGAGAAGACAAAGTCCATTTGTTTAAGTTATATGATATTTCACCACCGAGCTCACCGAGGCGCTGTGCGCTACACAGAGAAAGCACGAGTAATGGTTAGTCACTGCTCCTTGTTTTCTCCTTCACTTCTCGGTGGTGATTTAATTACTTGTTTACTAATGCATCCGACTAAATGTAAAAGCGGTGCTTTTAAACGCCAGCAAGCTGCGCGTCTACAGGTGCTTATACTCAAGTTAGAAGTGTAGTTTCTAACCTTTAAAACTATTATTTTTAACTGTTTGTGATGGGTTTGCACGGTGTAGGTGAGGTTTTATACCTCGCTTTTACTTTTAGTTCTTTATTATTTTAACTCCCAAGCTATCCTCTAAAAACGCAGCGCCTCTAAACCTCTTTGTGAATAACAGCTCTTAAAAATATGAATGCACAAAGAGAAGAAAAAAGGAGTAAATGAGAAGACAAAGTCTATTTGTTTAAGTTATATGATATTTGACCACCGAGCTCACCGAGGCGCTGTGCGCTACACAGAGAAAACACGAGTAATGGTTAGTCACTGCTCCTTGTTTCCTCCTTCACTTCTCGGTGGTGATTTAATTACTTGTTTACTAATGCATCCGACTAAATGTAAAAGCGGTGCTTTTAAACGCCAGCAAGCTGCGCGTCT
>NZ_AUTP01000270.1:0-6622 GCF_000498075.1 Pseudoalteromonas sp. TAB23 | reverse complement strand
GAGTACGCCTGTCACTGAATGACAAAGGGTTGCTAATATATCGTCTGTGCTGATGACCTTACTTTTGCTCATTTAATCTTCTCTTTTATACTTATTATTCATAATTCTAGTCAAGCTACTGAATTTATCACTGACTATCCAGTATAAAATGTTAAAATAGCGCCATTATTTACAAAGAGACTGCCTTCGTGACCATAAAAGACAGTATTTATGCCTCTGAGCAACAAGTAAAAGATTTTAGCTTTGACCAAAATGTAGTCGAAGTTTTTCCAGATATGATCCAGCGCTCTGTGCCTGGCTACGCAACTATTGTAAGTACAATGGGTAAACTTGCGGGTGAATACGCGCAAAGTAACTCAAATCTTTATGATTTAGGCTGCTCACTGGGTGCAGTAACGCTTAGCATGCGACGAAATATTCGCACCGATAACTGCCATATAATAGCGGTAGATAATTCTCAAGCTATGGTTGAGCGTTGTAAGGTACATTTACAAGGTTTTAAATCAGATGTGCCTGTTACTGTTACTTTGGGCGATATTAACGAGCTTGAGATTCAAAACGCCTCAGTAGTAGCAATGAACTTTACTTTGCAGTTTATTCCACACGCGCAGCGCCAAGCCGTGCTTGAGAAAATATACGCTAATTTAAAACCTGGTGGTGTATTGCTGCTAAGCGAAAAAATTAAAGCCGAAAACGAGCAATGCGATAACCTATTAATTGATTTGCACCACGACTTTAAACGTCACAATGGCTACTCAGAGCTTGAAATAAGCCAAAAGCGTACCGCCATCGAAAACGTTATGCGCCCAGATACACTAAGCGCTCACTTTACTCGCTTACAAGATATTGGTTTTAGCCAAACTCAAGTGTGGTATCAATGTTTTAATTTTTGCTCAATGGTAGCAATTAAATAAAGAGAGTCATCCATGTCTCAATGGTTTAATCAATTTTACGCATCTATCGCACAAAGCCCACTTAGTCACTGGCTAGAAACCCTTCCTGCACAATTAAAACATTGGCAAAACGAGGCTAGCCACGGTGATTTACCTAAATGGCAAAAAGTACTTAAAAACTTACCAGAGGTGGCTACAACACACGTTGATATTTCTACTAAGGTAGAAATTGGCGCACCAGGGGAGATGAGTGATGGCGAGCAAAAGCAAGCCATGCATTTATTAAAACGCATGATGCCATGGCGCAAAGGCCCATTTAGTGTGCACGGAATTGAAATAGACACTGAGTGGCGCAGTGATTGGAAGTGGGACCGCCTGCTGCCTCATATTGAGCCATTAAAAGGTCGCACTGTTTTAGATATTGGTTGTGGCTCAGGTTATCATTTATGGCGTATGCGCGGTGAAGGCGCAGAGTTTGTAGTGGGTATTGATCCGTCTGATTTATTTTTATGTCAGTTTCAGGCAATTAAACACTACAACCCAGACGAAAACGTGCATTTACTGCCACTAGGCGTTGAAGCATTACCTGAGCTTAAAGCGTTTGATACGGTTTTTTCGATGGGCGTACTTTATCATCGTCGCTCACCTATCGACTTTTTAGCACAGTTAAAAGCGCAGCTTCGCCCAGGCGGCGAACTCGTACTTGAAACGCTAGTAATTGAAGGTGATGAAAACACAGTATTAGTCCCTACCGACCGCTACGCTAAAATGCGCAACGTTTGGTTTATTCCAAGTACTGCAGCATTAAAACTGTGGATGGAACGCGTTGGCTTTAAAGATGTGCAAATAAAAGATTGCGCTATTACCACGCTTGAAGAACAACGCAAAACCGATTGGATGGAAAACGAATCGTTAATCGACTTTTTAGATCCAAACGATACAAGTAAAACAATTGAAGGCTACCCCGCACCACTTCGAGCCATATTAACCGCAAAAGCATAGCTGTTAATTTAACGCCTTTAATACTAAAAAAACGCCTACGGGCGTTTTTTTGTTTATTTAAACAACAGACAGCGGACAAGTGTCCTTGTTAATTATTTCAAAATTACATTTGAGCTAGCCGCGACCTTGCAATTGTTGTAAAATACGCGCGTTTCTAAGCAACCCAAAACAACTATTTTGAGGAAAACCTGTGAGCGAACAAAAACAGTCTCTAAGCTATAAAGACGCGGGCGTAGATATCGACGCTGGTAATGCACTTGTTGAGCGTATTAAAGGCGTAGTTAAAAAAACTCGTCGTCCTGAAGTAATGGGCGGAATTGGTGGTTTTGGCGCACTTTGCGAAATTCCTGAAGGCTACAAGCAACCAGTATTAGTTGCAGGCACAGATGGCGTTGGTACTAAACTACGTTTAGCAATCGACTTAAAAAAACACGATACTGTTGGTATTGATTTAGTTGCAATGTGTGTAAACGACTTAATTGTTCAAGGTGCTGAACCCCTGTTTTTTCTAGATTACTATGCAACTGGTAAACTAGATGTAGACACAGCAGCTGACGTAGTTACAGGTATTGGCAAAGGTTGTGAAATTTCAGGTTGTGCCCTAATTGGTGGCGAAACAGCTGAAATGCCAGGTATGTATGATGGTGAAGACTACGACATGGCAGGCTTTTGTACAGGCGTTGTAGAAAAATCTAAAATTATTGATGGCACAAAAGTAGCTGCAGGCGATCAGCTTATTGCACTTGCATCAAGCGGCCCTCATTCAAATGGCTTCTCTTTAATTCGTAAAGTACTTGAAGTGTCAAAAGCTGATACCAGCGCTGACTTTGAAGGTAAAACTTTAGGCGAAACTTTACTTGAGCCTACTCGTATTTACGTAAAACCTTTACTTGAGTTATTCAAAAACGTTGACGTACATGCGCTTTCGCATATTACTGGCGGCGGTTTTTGGGAAAACATTCCACGCGTATTACCCGCTTCAGCAAAAGCTGTAGTTAAAGGTGATAGCTGGCAGTGGCCACCTATTTTTAACTGGTTACAAGAAAACGGTAATATTACTACGCACGAAATGTACCGTACATTTAACTGTGGTGTAGGTATGGTTTTAGTAGTTCCTGCAGACAAACTTGAGCAAAGCTTAACAATGCTAAAAGACTTGGGCGAAAATGCATGGCACCTTGGTGAAATTCAAGATGCAGCAGCTGGCGAAGAGCAAGTTGAAATTGTAGGTGGTGCTAAGTAATGGCACCGACTCGTCTAGTAGTTTTAATCTCAGGTAGTGGCTCTAATTTACAAGCCATCATAGATGCCTGCGAACGTGGCGAGATAAACGGACATATAGCGGCTGTTATTAGTAACAAAGCAGACGCTTATGGCCTAGAGCGTGCAAAAAAAGCAGGTATTGCTACAAAAGTGCTCAGTCATAAAGATTTTGACTCGCGCGAAGCGTACGATGCGCAATTAATGAACGTTATCGACTCTTTTATGCCAAATCTAGTTGTATTAGCTGGGTTTATGCGTATTCTTACTCCTGGCTTAGTGCAAAAATATGTTGGAAAAATGTTGAACATTCATCCATCTTTGTTGCCTAAGTATCAGGGGCTGAATACCCACCAAAGAGCAATTGATGCAAAAGACGATGTTCATGGCGTAAGTGTTCACTTTGTTACTGAAGAATTAGACGGCGGTCCCGTTATTCTTCAGGCGCAAATACCTGTACTCAAGGATGATACAGCAGAAACATTAGCAAAACGCGTGCATGAGCAAGAGCATATAATTTATCCTTTGGTGGTCAAGTGGTTCAGTGAACACAGACTTACTATGGAAGCAGATTATGCAGTTCTTGACAAAAAACAACTTCCTGCACACGGCGCGCACTACTCACAATAAAAAAATAAGTGCCCTGTTGTTATGTGCGGGCGCTTTACTTCCAACTAGCCTAATTGCAGGCGAATTGACCCAATATCAAGCTAACTACGATATTTTACGCAAAGGTAAAAATCATGGTGAGGCTGTTCGTGAGCTCAAAAAAATGGGCGACGATACTTATGAACTAACATACCACAGCAATATTGAGTGGATGATTTTCTCTGATTCTCGTGAAGAAACATCAAAGTTTACCTTTAAAGATGGCAAGGTTACCCCGCATCATTACAATATGATCCGCACCGGTACAGGCCCAGATAAAGATTATAAAATTGATTTTGATACAACAAACAAAGTAGTGACTAGCAGCGCTAGCGAATACCCACTTAAATGCGAATGGACTGATGAATTTCAGGATGCTATTTCATACCAAGTGCAAGTGCGCGAAGGATTGAAAAAAGGCGAAACGAGCTTTTCATTCCCGCTTATAGACAAAAAAGGTAACCGCCGCGACTACAACTTTGAAGTTGTTGAAAAAGAGATGATCTCCCTACCTATCGGTAATGTAGAAGCCATTAAAGTTAAACGTTTATACGATAACGATAAACGCCAAGCAATTGCATGGTTTGCGCCAGAAATGGATTACATGCTGGTACGTATGTGGAAAGGCGAAAAAGGTATGGAGCAGTTTGAAGTTCAAATGAATTCATTTACTGTTACTGCGCCTACAGCTGTTGCGCCTGCTACAGCACAACAACCTCAAGAAGCTAACTAAATTTAATTAAACCAAAGTTAGTATTTAAAATAGGTGGGCTAAATTAGCTCACCCATTTTAAACAATGCAAATTCCCCAGGCTCCATTTTTTGCCAACGCTCATCATTCGTCAAAGGCCTTGTAGCTATAACTGTTACTACATCGTTTGGTGTGGTCTCTTGTTGAAAATCAACCACCATGTCGGCGTCAATCAACGTTGCTTTACCAAATGGCGCACGGCGCGTTATGTAATGTAAGTTATTAGTGCAATACGCTAAAACAAACACCCCATCGGTCAATAACATATTAAACACCCCTTTTTCACGAAGGGTATGCGAAAGCTTAGCGGCGTATCTAAAAACCGACGCCATATTACTTGGACGCTTTGGGTATTTTTCACGAATTTTATCAAGTAACCAACAAAAAGCGAGTTCGCTATCGGTGTTACCTACTGGGCGATAGTACTGCGGTTTTAAATCATGATAATTAGATAGCTGCCCGTTATGAGCGTAAGTAAGCTCGCGCCCCCATAACTCTCGCGTAAAAGGATGAGTATTTTCAAGGCATACTCTCCCGCGGTTACCTTGGCGAATATGGCTAATAACCGAGACACTTTTAATGGGGTATGCTTTGACGAGCTTTGCAATTTCAGATTGATAACTCGGCTCAGGATCTTTAAAGGTTCTACAGCCTTTACCTTCGTAAAATGTAATACCCCAACCATCTTTATGTGGTCCCGTGTTTCCGCCACGCTCTAAAAGGCCTGAAAAACTAAAACAAATATCGGTAGGCACATTGGCTGACATGCCAAGAAGTTCACACATAACAAAAACACCTCTTTTAATTCAACAAGTTAACCAAATCATACTTTTAAAGCTCATTCCATGGTCACAGTTTTGGTTTCACTTTGGCTTTTTCTTGCTGCAATTTCATTTATTTTACGGCTTTAATGGCGCTATTGTTAAGCACGACTGGGCTATAGGCAAGGACTAACTACTCT
The DNA here is from genome assembly GCF_000498075.1 of Pseudoalteromonas sp. TAB23. NCBI lineage: Bacteria > Pseudomonadati > Pseudomonadota > Gammaproteobacteria > Alteromonadales > Pseudoalteromonadaceae > Pseudoalteromonas > Pseudoalteromonas sp. TAB23. The sequence goes on along the minus strand of NZ_AUTP01000270.1, from coordinate 1,107 downwards.
ACTATTGGCTCTAGTGTGCTTTTTAAGCTGCTGGCTGTTGATTTATGGCCGGTAAATTCGCCTTTGGTAATTGGCGGTCCCGCGCCCTGGTCTTTGTGGCCGTGGGTTTCTAGGCTTTGGTTTATATCTTTAACTAGGCTTATTAAATCTAGCAGCACTTGAGCCACGTTTACTGAGTTATTGCCGAGCCACACGGTTTTGCCTTCTACCTTTGCCAGCTCGGTGGCTTTGGCGTGCAGGGTTTTTAGTGTGGTTAGGTTCATGTTTTCGGTGGCCTCAATGTCTACCTGTTTTTTACTTCCTAGCAGTAACCCTTCAAGTGCGACTATTAAGGCTTTTTCACCGACTACTGTTTTTAGGGCGCCCATTACTTCGGTTACTTGGTTGCCGTCTATTTTTAGCGTGTCGTGCGTGGCTATGTTGGTGCTGCGCTCGTGGTAATTTTGCTCGCTGCTGCGTGCTGTTGTTTTGTTTGTGTCGCTGGTTTGGGTTATTTCGCCGTCGGTTGTGGTGTGCCAGTTGCCGTCGCGGCCTTGTAGTTTGCTGCGGCTGTTTTGCTGCAGTGTTACATCTGTGCGCTTGTGTTCGGGCACTAGGCTTTGCCATGGCAGTAAATTGGTGATCACGGCATGGCTGTTTAGGCCATCAATATACTGTATTAAACAATGCATGCCTGGCGCTGGTTCGTTTAATAATCCGTGGTCGGATGCTTGTCCTGTGCCGAGTGTTACCTGTTGAAATACGGGCACGACTAATGGCTCGCCTGTTAGCGGGTTTAATAGCTGCACGTCGGCTGCTTTTAGCGGCCTAAATGCGGCGCTAATGGCTGCGCCACCGCTTGGTAGGTCATATATTTTTTCAATGCGCGCCAATTGCGGCAGGTGTTTGCGCTCGCTTAGCTCTGGAAAGTAGCGCTGTATTAGGCGTTTAATGGCTTGTTTGACCATCGTATGTGCATCCTGTCGTTGATTAGTGTTACTTCGGTTATGTGGCGGCCGTTTATTTGTATGCCTGGTCTTAATTTTGGGATAGCTATTAGCTCGCCGGTGGTTGAGCTTTTAGCTGTTATTGTGTGCTCTGGAAAGTCGTTTATTGCTGCGAGTGGCC
>NZ_AUTP01000269.1:0-3936 GCF_000498075.1 Pseudoalteromonas sp. TAB23 | reverse complement strand
GAACTTAAAAAGCAAATCCAACGCATTGAATTAGAAAAGGATATATTAAAAAAGGCTACCGCTCTCTTGATGTCCGACTCCCTGAACAATTCTCGTTAATTGAGAAACTAAATCAACGAGAGCGTTACCCAATTAGCGTGCTGTGTAACGTATTCAATGTGCATCGTAGCAGCTATAAATATTGGGCTATAAGGGATACAACGCCGACACTAGAACAAATAAGGCTAGAGGCTGAAGTTAGAGCAATACATGCAATGAGCGGCGGCTCAGCTGGGGCGCGGACAATCGCGGCAATAGCAACGAACAATGATTTTGAATTGAGTCGTTATCGTGCTGCTAAGCTAATGGTTAAATTAAAGCTTGAAAGCTGCCAAGTACCTCAACATTCATATAAACGCGGCGGTAATGAGCACCTTGAAATTCCAAATCTGCTTGATAGACAATTTGATGTTGTTGAGCCAGATACCGTGTGGTGCGGTGATGTGACGTATATTTGGGTAGGTAATCGCTGGGCTTATTTAGCCGTTATTATTGATTTATTTGCACGTAAAGTAGTTGGCTGGGCCATGTCGTTGTCGCCAGATACTAATTTAACGCTAAAAGCGCTTGAACTCGCGTATGAAAGCAGAGGAAAACCGACAGGACTGATGTTTCATTCAGACCAGGGTAGTCACTATACCAGTTTAAAATATCGTCAACGTTTATGGCGCTATAAAATCAAACAAAGTATGAGTAGGCGTGGAAACTGTTGGGATAATGCACCAATGGAGCGATTTTTTAGAAGCTTTAAAACGGAATGGATGCCAAAGGTTGGATATGGAAATTTTATAGATGCTAAATATAGCGTTAGTGATTATATCAACGGATATTACAACAACGTTAGGCCACATCATTATAATGCCGGTTTAGCCCCAAATGAATCTGAGGTTAGATGCCAAGATTCTAAAACTGTGGCCAAAATTAGTTGACCACTACATCTTTAAAGCCAGAGCAGATGCGCTTGATGAGTGATTTACTTTCTAGAAGAAGGCAGTTAATGGATATGCAAACGATGGAGAAAAATCGTTCACAGATAATGCCAAAAACAATATCATCACTAATAAAACCTATCCTAACGGCATTAAAAAATCAGATTGAAAAAGTAGATTTGAAACTACAAAAACTCATCAAAGAATGTGACGAATATAAGGTCAAGAATGACATTATTCAAAGTGTGCCTGGCGTTGGTAATGTTGTCGCGTTTAACTTACTTAGTGACATGCCTGAGCTTGGGTGTGTAAACAATAAAGAGGCTGCATCACTGGTTGGTGTTGCACCATTTAATCGAGAAAGTGGTGCTTATCAAGGTAAACGGATGATACGAGGTAGACGGCCAAAAATTAGAACCGCAATGTATATGGCAATGATGTCAGCTATCCAATGTAACCCTAAATTTAAAGCTATTTATCATCNAGGGAAACCTAAAAAAGTGGCTATTATTGCCTGTATAAGAAAGCTTATAGTAATCATAAATTCTATGGTGAGGGATGGTGTCATGTGGGATCCTAAAATGGTTTGAAATTAGGAATTGACACCATAGTCACTTGTTAAATGCCGTCCCCCCATAACTCATAGGTTAACTTAGTAGCGGAAATCTCTTTACAACCACTTCGGTCAGTACCTGACCACAGTGGAGTAAAATCTGATTTACCTTGGGATTCAGCTTTTGATCTCAAAGGACCAATAGCTATAGATGCATAAGGAAACTCTGGCGCTTTACTCGTAATAAAATTTAACTCTTTCATTATTTTATTAGTAATACCTCTCGCCAATCGACCTGAGAATATATTAGTTAAAGCGGTTACGCTGTTTTTTGATTTTATTGCTTGCCTGTGAATAGCACTTGTTTTCGCCTCATCGCATAACAAGTAAGAAGTTCCAACTTGAACTCCTGACGCACCTAGCCTTATCATTTCTTTGATATCTGTGCTTGTAGCTATTCCACCTGCAGCAACAACTGGTACAGATAATTCATGTTTTAAGCAAGCTACAAGTTCTAACGTCGGAAGTTGAGTTGATGCGTCCGAAGTCATGAACATACCTCTATGACCTCCAGCTTCATAGCCCTGAGCAATGACAATATCAGCTCCATTTTCCTCTAGCCACACTCCTTCTTCCTTGGTCGTAGCTGAAGAAATTATAACTGTTCCCCATGACTTTATTCTTGTTACAAGCTCTGCGGATGGAAGACCAAAATGAAAGCTAAGTATTGGTGGTTTATGGGGCTCTATTGCATCAGCAAGGTTTGCATCAAAAGGAACCCTTAAGCCAGAAATTTCGTTTAGAGGCTTGATCGAAAAAGACTCGTAGTACGGTAAAAGCTGCTCTTCCCATGCTTCAAGTGCCTGATGATTTATCTCAGGCATTTTGTGACAAAAAAAGTTTAAGTTGTAAGTTTTATTTGAGTGTTTTCTGAAATTTATAATCTCGAATAAGACCTGATCTTTAGTCAGCATTCCACAAGGAATAGAGCCAAGCCCACCAGAGTTTGATACTGCTGCAGCCAACTCCCAGTTTTGTACTCCAGCCATTGGAGCTTGAATTATTGGCTTTTCAATACCGAGGATACTGCATAGATTCATAATTATTCTTCCTGAATGCGATATATTTTATTTAGGCATTTAACGCCGTATTAGCACTCTGATTTAAAGTAATGGCTTTGAAGCTTTTGAAGCCCTTTACCCACCAAAACGATAACTATAGAGCCAATTAATACTGGCGTCACCAAAAATAACCAACTTTGCCCTGAAAGCATTATTAAAATTGGATTAGCTCCCGCAGGTGGATGAGTGGTTTTTGAAACTAACATACTCGTAACTCCTAAACCTGTTGCTAAAGCTATTGTTAACGGTGTTACATCTACATATTGATAAAATAATATTCCAATAAAGGCAGTAATTAAATGCCCAAAAATTACATTTTTGGCTTGAGCTAATGGGCTATCTGGCACTCCAAACACAAGTACAGTAGTTGCACCAAATGGAGCCATTATTAAAACAATATCATTAAAATTAGTTTCAGTTAATGACAATAAACCAATAGCAATAAATGCACCAAAACCAGCAATTACAGCTAATAAATAACGATTCATAAATACCTCACAAAAAAAAGTAGAACAACCTGTCTACCTTGTTAGTGTAGACAACTCGTTCTACTCATGTCAATATTATATTGATAATTTTATGGAGCTTATTATGAATCAAAAGCGAGAGTTGTTATTAAAAACCGCATTAGAGCTGTTTTATCAACATGGCGTTAACTCAATTGGAATAAATGAAGTTATAAAAGTATCAGGTATTGCAAAAAAAACCTTATACAGTCATTTTGATGGGAAAAATGATTTAGTCATTGCGACGCTGGGAAAAAGACACTTCATTTTTATAAATTGGTTAAAATCTAAATTAGAAAAGACCACAAATGATCAAGAATTAATTAATGTACTTTTTGCATCATTACAAAGCTGGTTTATAGGAAATGAACCTGAACTGGGTGATTTTAGAGGTTGTTTTTTTATAAATACATCGGCTGAGTTTAGCGATCCAAAAAGTGAAATATCTTGTTATTGTCGTTACCATAAAGATCAAGTACGTCAACTTATTAAAAGTAAATTAACTAATAATTCAGAAGATCTTTTAAATACTATTTGTTTACTAAAAGAAGGCGTGATTGTAACCGCATATATGACAGGAAAAAGTGCTGATATGATTCAAAGTACTTTGAAAATCTTACAACGCCATTGAGTGCTAACGAGCCTGTAGATTAACTCGTTTTTAAATTTGTTTTTATTGATAAACAAACCATAGCTGAGTTCCTATTTTGGTTCAATTGATTACTGTATTTTTACGCAGAATATAGAAGTGTTTGATATTGTTTTAATTGGCGTTTTGGAAGGGATTA
>NZ_AUTP01000268.1:0-5257 GCF_000498075.1 Pseudoalteromonas sp. TAB23 | reverse complement strand
TATGCAATGGGCGGCGGGCTAGAAGTCGCCCTTGCGTGCGACGTACGTATAGCGGAAGAGCAAGCACAAATGGCGCTCCCTGAAGCTAAAGTTGGCTTATTACCGTGTGCGGGTGGCACACAAAATTTAGCATGGCTTGTAGGCGAAGGCTGGGCAAAGCGCATGATTTTATGCGGCGAGCGCTTAAAAGCTGATAAAGCCCTGCAAATCGGCTTAGTAGAAGAAGTAGTACCACAAGGTGAAAGCTTTGCAGCAGCATTAAAACTGGCAAACCAAGTGGCCGATCAAAGCCCTACCTCAGTTGCAGCATGTAAAACATTGATTCAAAAAGGGCGCCATCAATCAATGGCAAGTGTATTACCTCTTGAACGCGAGTTATTTGTTGGTTTATTTGATACCGAAGATCAACAAGAAGGCGTAAACGCCTTTTTAGAAAAACGCCGCGCTAACTGGGTAAACGGCTAATGAGTGCTTTAACAGTATTAAATAACGCCGATGAGCCCGTAGTATTTGAAACTGCAACCGCAGAAAATGGCAGTTTAATAGGGCTTATTACACTTAACGCACCAAAAGCATTAAATGCGCTTAATTTTGAGATGATCAAATTACTTGAACCGCAATTACGAGCTTGGCAAGACGATGGTGCTATTGCAATGGTGTTGTTAAAAGGCGCAGGCGATAAAGCATTTTGCGCCGGTGGCGATGTTGTAAGCCTTCATCATGCAATGGCGCAAGGTAAACCAACAAGCTTAGTTGAAGAGTTTTTTACGCTTGAGTACACGCTTGATTATCTTATTCATACCTTTGATAAACCTATCCTCGTTTGGGGTAACGGCATAGTGATGGGCGGCGGTTTAGGGCTAATGGCCGGTGCTAGCCATCGCGTCGTAACCGAAACATCTCGCATTGCCATGCCAGAGCAAACCATAGGTTTATACCCTGATGTAGGCGGCAGTTACTTTTTACATAAAATGCCACAAAGTGTGGGGCTATTTTTAGGGCTAACGTCGGCATCAATTAACTGCGACGACGCGCGTTTTGTATCACTTGCCGATCACTTCATCGACAGCACTAAATATGATTCCATGCTTGCGCAAATTTTAGCAGCTAAATGGGGCAAAACCGCAAGCTTAAATCATGAGCGTTTAACTAAGTTATTAACCGATTTAGACAACCAATCTGCGCGTATGCCAAAAGGCAATATAAAAGCTAACCTAAAAACAATTCAAAAGCTGGGTGAATTTACAACCTTGCAGGAGCAAGTTGATTATATTTTAGGGCTAGCTACTGACGATAAATGGCTACAGCGCGCTCAAAAGTCACTTAAACACGGATGCCCACTAAGCTGCGCGCTCGTTAGTGAACAATTAAAAACAAGCAAAGGCAAAAGCTTATTAGCGTGTTTTAAAATGGAGCTGGGTATGTCGGTTCGCGCTGGCGAAGTAGGTGAGTTTCAAGAAGGCGTAAGAGCGCTATTAATAGATAAAGACGGCGCGCCTAATTGGCAGTACAAAACACTTAGTGATGTCCCACAAACAATAATCGACAGCTTTTTTGCTAATCGCTTTGGCGAAAACCATCCACTCGATGGCTTAGACACGCCAATACACAAATAAAGGAAAGACGATGACTAAACTCAATATCGGTTTTATCGGCTTAGGCAATATGGGCGGCCCAATGGCGGCTAACTTAATTAAAGCTGGACATACTGTGAGTGTGTTCGATTTAAACCAGTCGGTCGTAAATGAACTTGCAAGCAAAGGCGCAAAAGCAGCAGTTGATGCAAAGCAGTGCGCAACCAATGCTGACGTACTTATTAGTATGTTACCTGCAGGCAAGCATGTTAAATCGCTGTATTTAGGAAATAACGACGACAGCGGTTTAATTAACGTGCTGAGCAAAAATACATTAGTAATTGATTGCTCAACAATAGATGCAGAATCAGCACGCACTGTAGGCAGCGCACTTGGTAAACAAGGCATAAGCTTTGTAGATGCACCGGTATCGGGCGGCGTTGCAGGCGCAACCGCAGGCACACTTACTTTTATTGTAGGCGGCGAAAAAACAGCGTTTAATAAAGCAAATACAGTGCTGAGTGATATGGGTAAAAACATATTTCATGCAGGCGATATTGGTGCAGGGCAAGTAGCAAAAATATGTAATAACATGCTACTTAGCATTTTAATGGCAGGCACTAGCGAAGCACTGCAAATGGGTATTAACAACGGCCTCGATCCTAAAGTACTTAGCGACATCATGACCGCAAGTTCTGGGCGAAACTGGACGCTTGAACTTTACAACCCTTGCCCAGGTGTAATGGATGCAGCCCCAGCAAGTAACGATTACAAACCTGGATTTATGGTGGATTTAATGGCTAAAGATTTAGGCCTTGCCATGGAAGCCGCGCAGCAAAGTAATTCATCAACCCCTATGGGTTCAATGGCTAAAAATTTATACACTATGCTACAGCACCAAGGTGCGGGTAGTGATGACTTTAGTGCCATTTTCAAACTGTTTTCTAAGTAGGAGCAACGCGTGGAAATTAAAAATAACACGGTAGTAATAACCGGAGGCGCACAAGGTTTAGGCTTTGCAATGGCGCAAAAGTTTGCACTTATGGGTGCTAACATTGCTTTAATAGATATGGCGCAAGAACTTCTAAATGCCGCATGCGAAGAACTCACACAGCTTGAAGGTGTAACTAGCAATATTAAAGGTTATGCCGCAAACGTAACAAATGAGAGCGAAGTAGAAAACGTATTTAATACCATTAACAGCGATTTTGGTCACATTGGTGTGCTAATAAACAACGCCGGTATTTTACGCGACGGCATGTTTATAAAGGCTAAAGACGGCAAAGTCGTTAAAAAAATGTCTCTTGATCAATTTCAATCAGTGATTGATGTAAACCTGACCGGTGTGTTTTTAGCAGGGCGGGAAGCTGCAAGCCACATGATTGAATCAGGCAAAGGCGGCGTTATAGTCAATATGTCGAGCGTAGCGCGCGCAGGTAACATAGGCCAAACAAACTACGCGGCATCAAAAGCAGGCGTAGTGGCACTTACCACCACATGGGCTAAAGAACTTGGTCGATTTGGTATACGCGTAGGCGCTATTGCACCAGGTGTTATAAGCACCGCCATGACCGACGCCATGAAGCCAGAAGCCAAACAACGTATGCTTGCAGTAACGCCAGTAGGGCGCTTAGGCGAAAGCGACGAAATTGCCCATACTGCACAATACATAATTGAAAACGACTTTTTTACCGGCCGCGTTGTTGAAATAGACGGCGGCATTCGTTTGTAAAACAAGCGGGATTAAGATTGATTTAAAAAGCATGGCGCTTGTGGGCCGTGCTTTTTTGTTTTAAATAAGGGAGTTTATAATCTGGAAAAAGGGCTAATAACGGCGTTGGCATTTTGTTGTAAACCGCTTGCTATAAATAAGCTCTTTAATAATCTTTAGAAAGATAAATTTTATAAATAATATTCAACTTCAAATGTGAACTGTATGTATAGACAGTGCCTTGTGTTTTGTCCAATAACATTATTAAAAGTCGTTTTGGTGTATTTTAACAACGGTAATTTTATAACATACGTAATTACTTGTTTACATAAAAGTTGTTTAGTGGAATTATTAAGCCATGTAATATACGCCGTTTTGGGGTGTTATAACCCCCCAAAGTGGTGTTCAATAAGCTGTTATATTTATAGAGATACCATGCTTGTAATTCGTAGCTCAGTTTTTCAAATCATTTTTAAATCAATGTTTTTACTATTACTAAACTGTATCGGATTCTTTGCGATATATTCTGGCGCTCTTTTATTCGTAAGCGAGAGCAATACTTCGTTATCGCTAAATGAACAAGTTTTGGGGTTAACTCTAGCTTTGGTTACAACTTCTATTTTTGCTTGGTGGATGGTACTTAACTTTCGACAATACGAAATCAAAATAGACAGTAAATCAATCCTACTCAAAGGATTATCTGGCTGGAAAAAAATAGACAAAACTTTTCTACTCTCCGATATTGATGGTGCAGAATTAGGAATAGATTTGGTCCTGTTTAAGGAAAAAAAGTTGGTGTCGAAACTTTCAATGGTTTCTATAGCATTTGACAATCATTCGCTAAACAAAAGTATAAAAAAAATTTTATCGTCTGACAGGGATTAATAAAAATATAACAAGGCAAATCAACAAGGACTAAAACTGGTTGGCTTTAGTCACTTCGTTCCTAAATTTAGCCAACTACAAAAACTTCTCATATAGACAAATAATATAACTAAGTTTTTGTCTTGTTACTGAGATATTTATAATCTTGAAAAAGGGCTAATAACACCGTTGGCACCTTGTTGTAGTACATGGGTGTATATTTGTGTAGTACGCACGTCACTATGACCTAGCTGTGTTTGTACTGTGCGGATGTCAGCGCCGCTTTGTAGTAAGTGCGTAGCAAATGAATGGCGCAAAGTATGTGGCGTAACGTGTTTATTAATGTTTGCTTTTGTTGAAGATAGTTTAACTGCCTTTCTTACCCCTGAATGATCTAAGTGGTGACGTCTTATTTCTCCTGTTTCAGGGTCTGTACTTAATTTATGTGATGGGAACAGAAACTGCCATTGTAATGACTTATTAGCGCTTGGGTATTTTTTACTAAGTCGATGAGGCATCCATACACCGGCGTACGCATCATTTTTTAAATCTAACAATAATGATTAGGATGACACCCATCCTAATCATTAGGAAAAAAGCTAACAAAAACAGTATGAAGAGTGCATTATTATAAATAATGAATCACGCAAAAAGCTGAACTATGTAGACAAAATGAAAGTAACAATAGACAGCCCAATCGGGACGATATCTGTTTATTAAAGAATGGCAAACGACTCGGCTGTATCGAACCGGCTTTCCTTTAAATAAAAAGCGGAATATTACGGTGAATAAAGGCATGAATAAACTGACCTTACGAGGTCAAACAAAAGTGAATGCCTTTACTTTACACTGCGGCAACTGTATTGCCTTGTTCATAATATAGAAAAGCTGCAAAACACGATGCATTAAGAAGGGTAAGCCCTCTTACTCTAAATAAAAGCCACTCAAACACCCGTAATCCCTTCCAAAACGCCAATTAAAACAATATCAAACACTTCTATATTCTGCGTAAAAATACAGTAATCAATTGAACCAAAATAGGAACTCAGCTATGGTTTGTTTATCAATAAAAACAAATTTAAAAACGAGTTAATCTACAGGCTCGTTA
>NZ_AUTP01000267.1:0-14879 GCF_000498075.1 Pseudoalteromonas sp. TAB23 | reverse complement strand
GTTAAAGGCTTTGTAAGTTATCAAGGTAATGTTGAAAAACAACACATTGTTACACTTCAAATTGAAGCGCTTGAGCAAAGTATTGACGTTCTTCAAGCCCGTGTTGACGAAGGCGTCGCAAACGAGCTTGATTTAAACCGTACTATGGCGCAGCTTAGGCAGCAACAAGCACTAATGCCTGCCATTGAGTATGCAAAATACAGCGATTTATCTGCTCTTGCAGTACTAAGCGGTAAGTTAGCGCAAAATATTGCTATTGAAAACGAGCAAGGCGTGCTTGAACGTGACTTTAGCGTTGCACTAAAAAACGCTAATAATGCCATTGCCTTACGTCCTGATATTAGCCGTGCACTGTTTGACTTTAGCCAAGCAAATAGTTTAAGTGTTGCAGCTAGCAAAGCGTTATTACCAGATATTAGCTTATCTGCATTTGCAGGGGTTGTGAGTATAGGCAGCACAGGCTTAAAAAATACTGATCAGCAGTGGCAAGTAGCGCCGCAGTTACAATGGTCGTTATTAAGTTACCCAGCATTATTAGCACAGCGCGACGCGCAGCAGTTTTTAAGTGAAGCCGCATACAGCGATTATCAACAAGTGGTATTAACTGCACTAAGTGAAAGTGAACTTTCACTGCAATTGTTGGTCAATCAGGCACAGCAAAAACGCTTTGCAGATGAGCGCTATGACTTTGCTAATAAAGCATTTTTACAATCCCAAGCAATGTATGAAGAAGGCCAAATTCCTTACCTTGAGTTGTTAGATGCGCGTCAGGATGTTTTAATAGCACAAGAAAATGCTGTTGAAACAACAATTTCTTCACTGCTTGCCAAAGTAAATGCTTACCAGTCATTTAATGGCCAATGGAGTTATGCGTTAAACGACACTAATAAGTAGAGTTATATTGATGCCAAATACTGAAAATTTACATGAATACATTATCCCGCAAACAATGCGCGCTATTGTACTGCCAGAACCAAATGAAGCAATTGACTTAGCGGATGCTGAGCTGCCTGTTCCTATTTGTGCAGATAACGAGCTGCTTGTAAAAGTAGAGTACGTTGGTTTAAATCCAGTTGATGGTCAATTTGCTAAAACAGGCTTTTGTAAATGGCAGTATCCACACATTTTAGGCTTAGATGCCGTAGGTGTTGTGGTTAAAGCTAATAAAGGTGTGTTTCCAAATGTTGGCCAGCGCGTTATGTGGCATGCCAACATTGGTGAGCAAGGTGCTTTGAGCGAATACACCAAAGTACCTAACTTTGCAGTGTCGGTTGTGCCAAGCGGTTTAAATCCGGCCATTGCAGCAACACTTCCATGCGCCGGTATGGCAGCACTTATTAGTTTAGATAAAATAGGCATTAGTGAAGGCGATACTATTTTTATTGAAGGCGGAGCCGGAGCGGTAGGGCAGTTTGCTATTCAATATGCAAAGCAGCGTGGTGCAGATGTATTTACCACGGCATCAAAGCGTAACCATAAGTTGGTTAAGCAGCTAGGCGCTGATGTGGTTTTTGACTATAGCGACAAAAAGCTATGCGAAAAAATCCGCAGAGAACTTGGCCCACAAGGCTTTGATGCGGTTATTGATACGATTGGTGGTGAGTGTACTCAGCGTAATATTGAGTTAATGCGTTTTTGCGGACGTATTGCCTGCTTAAATCCGCTCCCTTGTTTTGATCAAGACTTAATGTATCACCGAGCGCCCAATATTAGCGTTGTATCAATTGGTGGTGCATGGCTTGCTAATAGTTTATGTGCACAACAACGTTTGAGTTTTATGGGCAACCTGTTACTTGAAGGCGCTGTTAGTGGCGACATTAAACACCCAGAAATAACGCCCGTAGATTTTAGTGCTGACTCGGTATCGCAAGCACTTAATAAACAACTTGCTGGTGGTTTTACCGGCAAGCAAGTTGTTAAAGTTGCTAAGTGAAGCGCTTATACAATTCGATTTAAATTTAGGTAGTTTTAGCTAGATTAACTGATAATGTAGCCTCTACAAATTGAATAAAAACGTAGCCTATTTGTGCTGCGTTTTTTTATACCCATAAAAAAATAGATACAGCGCTAGAGCTTTTGCTGTTTTATTCATCATTTTAGCTAAAATACTTTTTTTCAGCGTACAACTGTAAGCCTTTGTGTTTCAACAGTTTACGTTCAGGTAAAGAAAATAAATTGAAAAAACTGTTAATTAATTGAATAGAGCAATTGATCTAAACGATTTTTTATGACGTAATGTAGTTATTATTTAGCTGGTCGGATGAGTTCAATCATGAGTTTACGTACAAAACTAAAAAAAGTATTACCAAGTATTTCTATCACAGAACAAGAAGCGCTAGACGCGGGTGATGTATGGCTTGAAGGTTCTATCTACCAAGGTAAGCCTGATTTCAGTGCACTTCGCGACGTACCTGCTGCTACATTAAGCGCAGACGAGCAAGCATTCTTAGACGGTCCAGTAAAAGAACTACTGGGCATGATTGACGATTCAGTGATTCAAAACGGCATTCATTTACCAAATGACATCTTAGAATTCTTGAAAAAAGAGCGTTTTTTCTCGCTTATCATTCCTAAGTCGTTTGGTGGTTTAGAGTTTAGCCCTTATGCAAACTCTACTATTGTTGGCACAATTGCGACTAAAAGCTCAGCAGTTGCGGTAACCGTAATGGTTCCTAACTCGTTAGGTCCGGGTGAGTTATTACTTCACTTTGGTACGCAAGAGCAACAAGCACATTACTTACCACGCCTAGCAAATGGTACAGACATTCCATGTTTTGCATTAACAAGCCCAGAAGCGGGTTCTGATGCAGGTGGCATTCCAGACATTGGTACAGTTACTAAAGGCATGTATAAAGGCGAAGAAGTACTTGGCCTTGAGATCACATGGGACAAGCGCTACATAACGCTTGCACCTATTGCTACCGTACTTGGTTTAGCTTTTAAAGTAATGGACCCTGATGGTTTATTAGGTGGTAAAGAAAGCTTAGGTATTACCTGTGCACTTATTCCTAAAGAGCACCCAGGTGTAGAGCTTGGTAATCGTCACGACCCAATGGGTATTCGTTTTTACAACGGTACTACACGTGGTAACAAAGTATTTGTACCAATGGACTTTGTTATTGGTGGGCAAAAAAATATCGGCCGTGGTTGGCAAATGCTGGTTAGCTGTTTAGGTGCTGGCCGTGGTATTTCATTACCTGCGCTAGGTGTTAGTACAGCACAAGTTGCATTTAAATCAGCATCTGAATACGCAGCAGTGCGTGAACAGTTTGGTTTAGCCATTGGCCAGTTTGAAGGTATTCAAGAAAAACTAGCTGACATTGCAGGTAAAACATACCTACAAGAAGCAATGCGCGTACTTACAACTGAAGGTTTAGGCATGGGCTTAAAACCATCAGTAGTAACTGCAATCGCTAAATACCACATGACAGAGCTTGGTCGCGACGTGCTTGATTCAGCAATGGATATTCAAGCGGGTAAAGCGATTCAAAATGGTCCACAAAATACATTAGCAAGTGGTTATGTTGCTCAGCCGATTGCCATTACGGTAGAAGGCGCGAACATTCTTACACGTAACCTGATGATATTTGGTCAAGGTGTTATGCGTTGTCACCCATATTTACAATCTATGGTTGAGTCAATTCACAGCGAAGACAAAGGCGCAGATAAAGAATTTAACGGCATTTTGCGTAAAACAATTGGTTACAGCACAGCAAACAGCTTACGTGCTTTCCGCCTGGGGGTTTTACCATTTACAGCAAGTGCTAATTCTGAATTACCAGAAGTACGCGACTATGAAAAAGCAGTACATAAATTATCTGCAAAACTTGCAGTGTACGCAGACTTTTCGTTACTTGTACTTGGCGGTAAGTTAAAACAAGCAGAAATGCTATCGGCACGTTTAGGCGATGTAATGAGCTTCTTATATGCAGCTATGGCATCAATTAAATACTACGAGCAAAAAGTATCAAGTAGTGACCGTGAGCAAGCAGCGCCGTATTTCCATTACGCGACTCGTTTTGCACTACAAAGTGCTGAAGAAGCATTGCATAAGTTTTTAGATAACTTCCCTGCAAGTGGTACACGTAAGTTTATTCGTTTCATTACAATGAACTACTCAACTAAAATGCCAAAAATTAGCGATGATTTAATCCGCGAACTAGCTAAGCAAGCTCAGCTAGATACCGCATTTAAAGCGCAAATTACGCATTTAGTTAAACCAGTAGTAGGCGATGGTCATCATATTAATGAGCAAGCTTACAAAGCTAAAATGGCATCACTTGGCGAGCTGGCTAAAGTTAAAAAAGCACTACGTGCTAAAGTAATTAAACCAGGTATACGCTTTAACATCACGCTTGATAACGCACTAGCGGCAAACGTAATCACGCAAGCTGAACACGTTCAGTTAATTGATTACAACATCAAACGTGAAAAAGCGATTCGTGTAGATGAGTTCGATTTTGATATGAACCTACTAGACGATAACGCACAGCCGATTAACCCGCTTAAAAGTGTAGTTAATCAATAAAATTAAATTCAATGATGCAAAGCGCCCGCAGTATCGGCGCTTTTATTTTTGAAAAGTATTAGTGTGGAGCCCCACTTGTGTAAAAACAAGCGGGGCTTTTTTATGTGTTTTAAATATCAGTTTTCAATAATATTTATTCAACTTTTGAGATTATTCTTGATATCAACTACGGTGGCTTTTCCTGATTTATGGTTGAATAAGATCAGGAGGAAAATCAATTGTCGAAGACAGTAATATAACGAGATATTTTTCTCGTTATCCACAAAGCTGTCTTACCTCAAAGTAGCCCATTAATAAAGTTAGTTGATATAAAATTAACTAAAAACAAGTATTTAATTTTTGTAACTATTCTGAATAAGTGAGCACATTTCATACTAAAAATTTAATTTACTATGTACCTATAAAGGTGTACTGTATGTTTAATTATTGTACATAAAAAGAAATTAAAATGAGATTCTTAGTAGCTTTTTTGTTAATGCTTTCTTGTGTATTTGATTCGAAAGGAGCTATTATCGATCCTGCAATACCAGCCCCTTCGTTGGTTCCAACGCCAAGCAACTTTAGGTATGAAGAAAATAATGGTTCGTTGCGCATTATGTGGAATTGGTATCCCAATGATGGCGTAATTACACTACCGCCTAAACTTCCACCACCGGCTGAGTTATTCTCTGTTCCAAGAGAGGGTAACTATAAATATAGTATAGACGTTGAGATTGCAGAGCTTAGCAATAATAATATATACAGTATGCTTAGTAATGACTATAGATTACTAAGCAGTACAATTAGCAATAGTTACTTATACAACATGGCTGTTTTTTCAGCAGTTAAATTTAGGGTGAGAGCTAAAAGAACAGATACCTTTACTGATAGTTCTGTTTATTCCGCTTATTTATATAGCCCTCTAATCAATCGTCAAGTTAAGTTATCCGCTCCTTCTATATCACCGGATGGGGGTAATGTAATTCCAACAGATAACATAATTATTACGAATGCTCAGCAAGCAGTAATGAAATACGCTTTGATACCTCTCGAGTCTGATTGTTCCAGTGTAAATAACTGGCTTACCTATGTTGCACCTCTTTCTATTAACTCTAGTCGCCAGTTATGTGTGTTTGCAACTAAGATCGGCTCATTATCTAGTGATATAAAAGAGGCCGTTTATACGGTTAGTTCACCAGCAAACACAAAACAAATTATATTTATACATACGGATTTACTTGGTAGTCCAGTGGCTGAATCTCAGGGAGAGCAATAATGAAAAATTTTACTTATTATTTATCAACAATGTTATTAGCTCCGCTGTTTACTTCAGCGGCACAGCCTCCGGGTGGAGGTGATGTTGAGTTAATAGCGCCTCCATCTGAGTATAATTTAGAGCGTTTTGCCGTCAAGCGAGAGGTTGAGGCGCTTACAAGTAATTTAGCTGGTGAAAGTATTTCACTGGCTGATGGTTCACTCTCATTTACTGTCACTGACTTAAGTATTAAAACGAACTCACAGATCCCTCTAAATATTACACGGACATATAATCGGCTTACAGGTAAAAATGATAAATCCCCAGCACAGTTCGGTGATTGGGAGCTCGAGTTACCAAAAATAGAAGCTACTTACTTAAAAGGCAGCACTCGCTATAGCAATAATTATTATTCTAGTACAGCTTGTTCAAGTGCTTTATCTCCTGGCCCCATTTCATTTTATGGTGATGTTTATGAGCAGCATGAATATTGGAACGGAGCCGATGTGATTATACCTGGTGCTAGTGGGAAATTATTAGGTGGTTCTGGCCAGCATCGTTACCGAACCAAGCTCAATGCATCAATAAACTGCAGTAGTGAAAATGGTAATGAGTATTTTATTGTAAAAACGAGTGAAGGCTTAATTTATACTTTAGGTCATCGTATCGAAAAATTGGGGTTACCACTTGTAAAAACAAAACCTGCACAACGTAGTAAACTTGCTTACGTTGCAACAAAAGTTGAAGATAAGTTTGGCAATACGCTGCATTATATATTTGATGGTAGTAAATTGGAAAAAATCACATACCAACCTTCTGGCTCAGCCCATAGCGAAGACCTCGTTTCGTTTTCATATGAATCATCGGGACGCATAAATAAAATAACAAGCCAAGAGCAGGTTTGGGAGTATTTATATGAAGAAAAGTATGCAAATCAAAACCATAACTTAACAGACGTCATACTTCCAACAGGCCAAAGTTGGGAGTATGATTTTCCTGAGTTTATAAACTACGCGAGCAAGATATATGTAAAACCAAATTTTAATGTAGAAAGCTGTATATATAGCCACACTACTCCGCTATATGGCCCAGAAAGCTCCCTTAAAGTAAAACATCCTAACGGCGCCAACATAAGTTTTAACTACAAATTGACCGTACATGGACGAACGGAAGTCCCGGCAAAAAGTCAGCGTCATACTCGTCAAGGCAAGCCTATAAACTATAATGCTTGCTATGCTAATTTAGCAATTTCAAGTAAATCAATAGATATTAATGATGAACAATATGTTTGGACATATGCCTACAGTAATAATTATTCACACTTTAGTTCTGCAGGTTTAAGTAGTTCAGAAGTTAGTAGTTTCAGACGTGGTATTGCAATTATTGGAAACACTAAAGAAGTTACTTGTAATACTAAAAGTGATTGTTCCTCTATCCCAAGTGGTTTGGGGCTATCTGCTTATGACTTAAGGGTACTCAAGGTCACAGCGCCGAATAATAGTTATATTAACAGCTATATTAGTAAACGCTGGGATGAAACTGAAGGGCAGGTTATAGCTCAGGTCGAACATGGCCCAAATAGAGAAATAAATCAAAAAACATTGACTCAATATTGGAAGAGTAGTTTTAAAGGTAACAGTGGTATTGTCGATCCAATTTTAACCACGAATACAGACACTTTATCTTATATCGTAAAGGATAAAAGAGTTACTAAACATGTTAACAGTGACAGCTTTACTAAAAGTTATATCTATAATATTTATGATGCACCTGAGCAAGTTGTTCTAGCAGGGCCATCGGGTACTTTTTATAAAAAGCAGTTTTACCAGCATGACACTTTAAATTGGATTTTAAATTTACCTACCATCACCCAAGTATCAAGCGATGATCAAAACTATATAGAAACTAAACGCATTCAGTACAATGCTTTTTCGAATAGTTACTTTTCAAACCAACAATTACCGTCAAAAGAGTACCTATTTGGTCAACTACAACGTACTTTCACTGATTACACCGCACAAGGCAATGTTGAGCGAATAGAGTTTAATTCAAATCGTTCAGTAGGCACTGGTAAGCGTTTTATTGAATATGCAAACTACAAGCGCGGTTTACCGCAGGTAATAACGGTGCCAAATAGGTCAACCACAGGAAGCATGAGTGCGGGTAGGGTAGTTGATAATAACGGGTGGGTAACTCGTACAACCGATTATAATGGCGTATCAACTAATTACACCTATGATGACATGGGTCGTATTAAATCCGTAGATTTAACAAATGATGCGGCTAATGGCAACTGGTACGACACGTTATATACTTGGGATAACGATACCAATACCCGCACTGCGTCAACGTGTACGTTAAATAGTTCACGGACAGCATGTACAGGTAACGCTGTATTTAAAACCACAGAGTACTATGACAACTTACTGCGACTGACAAAAACAAAAAGCCAAGATTTAGTCAATAGCTCTGCAGCAAATAGTACCCGTTATCAGCGTTTCGAATATAACTATTTGAATCAACCAACGTTCCAATCTTATGCAAGCGCAAATATAAGTGAAAATAAAGGCACTACAACCGTCTATGACTCACTAGGTCGACAGCAAAGTGTTACAACAAGTGGATTAGGCACCATTAATTACGCCTATTTATCTGGTAACCGTATAGAAATAACAAATGCAAAAGGTCACGTAACAACCACAACCTATCAAGCCTTTGGTTCACCAAGTTACTCACGTGCAGTAAAAATAGAATCGCCTGAGAATGTAACCACCGCATTAGATATTGATATATTTGGTTTAACACATTCTATTACACAAGCTGGTGCTAATCAGTATGGAAATTCAACGAGTGTTACTGAACGTCGTTATTACGACAATAGTAAACAGTTATGTTTAACTACACGACCGGATGTAGGCAATACCCTTTATAAGCACAATGTAATAGGTGAACTCATCTGGAGCCAAAGTGGCGTTGCTAATACACAGTGTACAACTACAGCGCCGAGTGGGAGTACTTTTTATACATATGAAAACTTAGGCAGTCTTAAACAAGTTAACTACCCAGATGCTTCAGGCGATGTTAGCTACGAGCGCGATAACAACGGGAACGTTAAAACCTTAACAGCTGGTAATGTAATTCATCGTTATGAGTACAACAACCAAAATCGCCTCGAAGAAGAGCAGCTATTTGTGGGTAATGAACTACCTCTAATGCTTAATTATAAATACAATGCTTTGCAACAGCGTGAACAGTTAGGTTACCCAGATGGAACTATTGTAAACTTCAAACCCAATGGCTTTGGAGCACCAACAGAAGTACAAATGTATAATAGTGGCAACGTTGCCTTAAGCTTTGCCAAAAACGCTGAATATTATGCAAATGGCATGCTTGATTCATTCACTTATGGTAATGGTGTCACCCATAAAACCACCTTGCATGCAGATAGCTTATTACCCAAACAGCTTAAAGACACCGGCCCCACAGGGTCGAGTATTCCAAGCACGGTGATGTCACTCACTTATGACTATGACCATAATGCAAATGTGACGTCTATTATGGATGGTCAAAACAGCGCCTATAGTTTAACTAATTTACAGTATGACGGCCTCGACCGCTTAACCCGCACGATAGGCGGCTCCGGTATTGGTTCAAGCACGTTACGCTACGATGGTTTAGGCAACATCACCTACTACCAAAGCAAAGGTAAAACACTTAATTATACCTACGACTATACAAAAAACCGCTTAAGCAGTGTAACCGGCGTGAGTGGTCGGTATGGCTCAATAGGCTATGATACCCGCGGAAATATTACTAACAACGGCGCATATAGTTTAGATTTTAATGCGGCCAATCAACTTACCACAGCGAAAGGTAATAGCTATTTATATGATGGTCACAACCGCCGCGTAAAACAGAGCGATGGCAATGGCATCAGCTATTCAATGTACAGCCAAGATGGTACATTACTGTACAGAGAAAAAGGCGACACCATAACAGGCAACGGCACTAACTATATTTACTTAGGTAAAAAACTGATTGCCAAGTACGGTGACGTAACACCGCAAACACTGAATGACAGCCGTCAGCACAGCCGCCCATTTGGTGAATCGATAGAAGCACCCAAAGATGACGTAGGGTACACAGGGCATAAATTCGACACCGACTTAGGGTTGAGTTATATGCAGGCACGATACTATGATCCAGTTATTGGGCGGTTTTATTCGAATGATCCTATTGGCATGACTGATGTTCATACCTTTAATCGATATGCGTATGTAGCAAATAATCCTTATAAATATACCGATCCAACAGGAATGAGTGCTTGTGAAAATAGTAGCAAAACATCCTGTATACAGTCAGATACGTTTTCTGAAGAGACTTCTAGCGGGCAAAATGTTGTAGCTTCAGAGAGTGTTGCAAATGCAATGGTCAGCGGAAAGGGTAAAGTAGCTGTAAAGTCTGGTACTGTCGAAAAAATAGGATTTGTTATGCCTGATGGAAATGGTGGGCATGAAGTAGTAACGGCCTCAGATGCTACTACTGGTAACACTTCTAATACAGATACAGCGTCAGCAGTTAAACCAGAGGGTGCCGCAGCAGTAATTCACGGGCATATAGATGGTCGCTCTGATGGTGTGCTAAGTCCTGCTGATGCATCCCCTTTAAAAAGTGGTTTACCTAATGGTGTCGTTAGTGAAGGCCGTGTAGGTGTTACTGAACTTAAAAATGGTCGTTTGCAGTTTAGAATGCTTAAAGGAAAAATGACGAGACGAGAAGCTAAGATTCAGCAAAAAAATCTGAATAAACAGCAAGCAGATTTCTAAATAATAAGAGGTTCGTAATGTTTAAATTTATTTTATTGCCAATACTGGTGATATTTCCAATGCTAGCAAGTTGTTCAGCTATGAGTGATGAAACTCTCATTATTCTCGCTTACCCCAAAGAAATAAGGATAAGTGATAAATCGTGCTCGGAGTTTTTAAAAGATAGTGCAAACATTTGTATGGATGGTGTAATTGAACTGAAATACGAAGTAGATGAAGTTATTTCAGGTCGATTTGATGATAAAACTATTTCAATAATTGATTTTTATCATAGTAACGGATTTCCTAAATATGTAACTGAATATCCAGTTTACTTTACTCTGAGAAAAAATGGAGATACTTATTTTTTAGTCAATGATGCAAAATTAATTGATGGAAAAGAAGAATTCTGGATCTGTGGTAGTAACCTTGATCCTAATGTTTCTGACGGGCATGCTGATGAGCCTCCTTATAAAGAGCTTAACTCTGATACATGCAAAAAGGGAGTTGAACTAGAACGGCTTAAAAAGTATTTTCAATAAAATGGGTCGGTGAAAAATTAACAGGACACTCATTCTAAATAAAATAGCACAATATTAAAGCGAAAACGTTAACTTCACTGAAAGCGGTAATATTGTTAACTAAAACTAACGATATGACTCTAGCATTTCATTCAGTAGTGTCTAAATACGTATTTTTAGACAAGTTCATCTTCAACGTAAGCTTTGGAACTACGTGGTTTGAAATGGAACGTTATATTAGTTTGATTGGGGATTCGTCGAGTTTACGCAAAGAGCTTATTGCAATGACTTAAGTTTTGTCGTCGTTTAAAATCTTGATGTTCGCAGTAGTCACTTAAGGAAGCTTCTCGGCCAACAGCGCCATGAAATTGTGTTCTAAATTCAGTAGTAATAGCATTATCTAGATAAACCTACTTTGGGCGAGAGTTTGCCCAAAGGTATCGAGGTTAGCCTGAGGGCGCTTGAAAAAAATCCGAAAAGGGAAAGGGAGATTTATGCTGTATTGCTCTCAAAGGACGGTAGATCTCAAGACTGGTATATCTATTTAGTATATGACCAAAACAGATGGAAAATTTCAGCCGTCAGAAATCTAGCATTACCAGGTTTGTTCTTTATGGCTTTGCAAGAGGTTCAAAGCAAAGCTAATCGAACAAAAGAAGAGGAGCACCAATATCAGAATATGCTACTTACTTTGCAATTGGATTCCGAGCTTAAAGAGTTTCTACATAAGAATATTGATAGCCTAAATACGATAGCGTTGGAGGCTAAAACAAGTCAGGAAAAGGCCACTGAATCTGCCAAACATCTAAATTTTAATTTTGTAGGATACGAATCAACTAGTGGCATCGTTGACGTCAATATAGGCGGAATTTTGGATAATTCAGTTGGTTATTTGTTTGTGCCAACTGGAACTGAAGTGCCAATAATGTCAGACGATAACTATATCTATATTGAGCATATCGTTGGAAATTGGTATGTGTATAAGACAACGTAACCATAACAAAGCCAGCCAGAGGGACAGCCAAACCGCTGCGCGCTTTGTCTGCCCCTGCTGGCGGCGTTAGGTAACTAGTATGGGAACTGAGATTGTTGTTCTATCTTATTTAACGACACCAATAATTTTTTTTATATCTATTGGGATGTTATTTAAAACTAGCTTTCCAAACGCTAAAGCAGTGATTTTATTATCTGTAAATACATTATTTATTGGGTATTTCATAATCGAAGGTTTTATTAGTGGTTATCTTCTTCAGGCATTTTTAGTTGGTGGTTTTTTACTAATACCTTTTCACGGAATTTTTAACAAGACACCCATCCTAAATTTTGCACTTTTCGAATTTAGAGGCTAGCCTTTATTTAGTGTAAAAAACAAGCAGGGTGTCATATGGCTATCGCAAGAAAGCGTCAAGTAAGTTTGGTTGATACAAAATACTACCACTGTATTTCGCGTTGCGTTCGACGTGCATTTTTATGTGGGGAAGACCGTTTTACTGGTCAATCTTACGAGCATCGACGAGGGTGGGTTGAAGATAAGCTGCTTGAATTAGCCAGGGTGTTTTGTATTGATGTATGTGCTTACGCTGTAATGAGTAACCACACTCACTTAGTACTGTATGTTGATGATATTAAAGCAAATAGGCTTAGTGATAAAGCGATTGTTATTCGCTGGCATAAACTCTGTAAAGGCACATTGCTAACGCAAAAATATGTACAAGGTGAAAAGCTAAGTAAAGTTGAACTCATCTTTTTCAATCAAACGGTTAAACAATACCGAGAGCGCTTATCAAGTATCAGTTGGTTTATGCGGCTATTAAATGAAGACATTGCACGCAGAGCAAATAAAGAAGATAACTGCACAGGCCGCTTTTGGGAGGGGCGCTTTACGTCTCAAGCATTATTAGATGAAGCAGCACTTGCGGCCTGCATGGCCTATGTAGATTTAAACCCTATTAGAGCTAAAATGGCTAACACCCCAGAGGAGTCAGAGCATACCAGCATCAAACAGCGTTTAACGTATGCAAAAGAAGGCAAGCAACCAAAACAACTACTGCGCTTTGCAGGCATGCCACGTCAAATTATGCCAAAAGGACTCCCGTTCGAGCTTAAATCGTACCTTGAACTTGTTGAATTAACAGGACGTTGTATACGAGAAGATAAGCGAGGGTATATTGAGATTACACACTTGCCTTTACTAGAAAGGGTGAATATATCTCCAGAAAACTGGTTAAAGCTTACAACCCAATTTACGCGCGTATTTCATGGCGCAGTGGGCAGGCCAGCGTCACAAGAAGGTTATTGTGAAAACTTAAACCGAAAGCGGCGAGCGAATATCAGTAACTGCGAAAAGCTACTGGCATAAAACTTAAACTATTCAGTAATAAATCATAACTGCATCATGCAGCCATTTCTATGCGTGTAATTTAGGTTTAATAGGGTTAATGACTTATTTAATGGATAAAATAAAAGTCACTCAGCAAAAAAAGATTAATTCAGAATCTGAATGGCGAATTTAGTGGCACAGTTTTGTTTGTTATATTAGAGTGGATGTCTAGTTTACTGCTTCAAACTATAGGGGGGTCTGGGCAGGCATTGTTAGGTGCTAGTTTGATGAGTAACCCAATAACTTTTATACCTGGTGCTTTAATTTTAGCGCATGGCCTTTTTAATACTGCTCAAGGTGTTGGTTTAACAGAAAGTAATTATGCTCAAGAAGGGTGGAGGTATGCATTGGGTGAACAATATGGTGATTACGCATATTTTGGTGTTGACATAGCTAGTGCCGGTTGGGCAGCTTTAGGGCGAAAAATAGGACAATTTGGACTACGAGCTTCAGGTACAAACACCATTCATCATTCAAGAAATTTAACTAATTCTTTAGGGCGGGATCGTATCCACTTTAGAGGAGATTATGTGAGAAATTATCGAACAGTATCTGGAAGTGCACTATTTGCTAATGACGCGATAGTAATTGGAAATGGAGTTATGCAGAATGCTAACTGAGAACCCGTTAGTTACATTAGTTCCTTTAATTTTTATTATTGACTTAGTTTTAACTGTGGCAGTTATAAGGAAAAAAGTAAAAGATAGGAATGTTGTTCCTGTGCTGAGGTTTTTGTTAATGGGATTAGGGGTCGCAAGTTCTTGGATTTTGTTCTTCAACTACCCATCATTAGGTCACTTATTTGATTATATTTATGGAAGTATTTTGGTTTACTTTTTAGTAATTAGAGTATTTGTACTGAGATCCTAATTGAATAATTAGGATGACACCCATCCTAATTATTACGAAAAAAGCCCATTAAAACAGGGCGCAGGTGCAGTTTATAAATAATGAATCGCGCAAAAAGCTGAGCTATGTCGATAAGATGAAAGTTAAAATAGACAGCCCAATCGGACGACGACAGCTGTTTATTAAAGAATGGCAAACGATTCGGCAGTATTGAACCGGCTTTCTTTTAAATAAAAAGCGGAATATTACAGTGAACAAAGGCATGAATAAATTGACCTTACGGGGTCAAGCGAAAGTAAATGCGCAATGGCAATTGTATTGCCTTGTTCATAATATAGAAAAGCTGCAAAATACGATACATTAAAAAGGGGAAGCCCTTTTAACCTAAATTAAAGCTACTCAACCCCCTTAATCCCTTCCAAAACGCCAATTAAAACAATATCAAACACTTCTATATTCTGCGTAAAAATACAGTAATCAATTGAACCAAAATAGGAACTCAGCTATGGTTTGTTTATCAATAAAAACAAATTTAAAAACGAGTTAATCTACAGGCTCGTTA
>NZ_AUTP01000266.1:0-28604 GCF_000498075.1 Pseudoalteromonas sp. TAB23 | reverse complement strand
TAATGCCAGTCAGTTAAGCTGACTGGCATTTTTCTTTTTATGGGGATACTTAGATGGTTTTGGCTTAACCCATCGGGGGTATCTTCTATCCTCTCGTCTAGCTGGAAGCTTAAATAAGACCAGTGTATTGAGTAAGTGCTGCCAGTGTATTGGAATGTTCCCTGGACTCATTATAGATACTGACGAGAAATACTGAATGACAGCCATCGAACTGCTAGAGAAACTAAGCTGGTTAGGCCATATCCCTGTAACTGTCGCCGCCATCGTCATTATTCTTCGTATTAAATTATAGGCGAGTAACACGCCCCATAGCTCCTGACGCACCATGTCTGGACGCTTGCTTCTTAAATGGTATGCGCTATCAAGCATGGTTTGTTTGATTTCTCTAAACCCAAGTTCTATCTCCCAACGATGACAATATAATTCAACAATTTCATTACCTGGATAACGCAATCTATCCGTCATCGAGGTTAATATACGGTAGCTTTTGCCCTTTATTGTTTTACTGATTAATCTCGCTTTAATCGTTTCAGGAACATCGGGAAAGTTTTTTTGTGCATGCTTTGTTGTTTTCAATTCAATGATATGGTCATTTTTACCCGCGCTGGAGATGATTTCATACTGTAAGTCGGGCCTTGCTGGTATCAGCCAGTGCCTCATCTTCCCAGTTTGGTGCCAACGATTTAACAGGCCTAAAGAATAATATCCTTTATCAAACATAGTCAGTGAATTATCTGGTGTACGTTCAATTAAACGCTCAGCTAATTTCATCTCGTTGGTTTTATAGTTATCAAACTCGCTACTGAGCAGTTGATGGCTGGTCAATTCCATATGACAGACCATGCGTATTTGAGGAAAGGCTGTATCACCGTATTGGTTGCTACCAGAAGAGAAGGCTTTACGATTATCAGGCGTGTCGGCTGTTCGCCACACAACACCGTCAACAGCTAATAGGTTCAAGCCATTCCATGTTTCGAATGACTGTTGCTTATACATTGATTGAGCAGATTTATTGAAAACGTGTTTAACGGAATCATCACCTAACCTTTGTCTCGCTTGTACCATCGCACTTGGAGCAACGAGTTGGTTCTTGCCAGGTAACATGATATCTAGCTTATTAGCGATATTCCAAACCGATTCTTTTCGAAACAATGCCATGCCAATAACTGACCACAAAACGGCCTCAAGCGGTAACCTTCGCTTACGAACGGTTGCAATCCCAGCTTGTTGAAAACCTTGTTCAATGATTTCAGGGTCAAGAATTTCTGATAATTTTTCAAAGGTATGGTATCGGCTGCTTTCTTCAAGTGTTGCTTGCAGTGCTTGTTCTATATTCACAAAAAAATCCGTAGTTAGTTTCCTAACTACGGATTTTGCATGATCGTTTGGATCGGTCAACCGGTCATTTTCTTAACTGATCGGCATTAAGCCTAGGCTGCCTTTTGTCATTTATAAAATCGTATTTATTTTACGTATTTTTTAAATGCAGCGTCTACTGGTGTATCAGCAAGGTGATTAGTGTAGTTGCTCATTACTTTTTGAGACAAGCCTACAATAATTTCAAGTAGTTGTTGCTTACCGTAACCTGCTGCAAAGAATTTTTCGATTTGCTCATCGCTGATCACGCCACGTTCACGTGTCATTGCGAGTGTAGTTTCACGAAGAGTTTCTAGCTTAGGGTTTTCAAGTGGTGTTTTGTTTACAAGTGCATCAACAACACCTTGATCAACTTTCATTGCCGCTGCAATACCACTGTGAGCAGGAACACAGTAATGACATGCGTGCTCAACGTTAATTGATTGCCATACTACTGTTAGCTCTTCTGCATTGAATGATGTTTTTTGAAACAGCTCATGCAGTACTTGGTAACCTTTAAGTAATGTTGGTGCTTCAGCCATTACTGCATGTAAGTTAGGAAGCATACCAAATGCTGCTACTGAATCAGCTAGTAACGGTTTTGCTTCTTCTGGTGCGTTTTCTTGAGTGTATAAAGTAAATTCGGCCATGGTTAGCTCCTAATAATTAATAGTTTTAAGTAACTTCGAGACACATAGTATTTGATTTTGAGCGACTGTTCAAGTTAAAATTGAGCAAATGTTCAAATTGATTGAGAATGATATGGCTAATAAGGTTAAATTTGAACGCGATAATGTAGTTCGCGTTGCAAGCCAGCTATTTTGGCAAAAAGGTTTTCATGCAACCTCAACGCGTGACTTACAAGAAGCCGTTAATATGCGCCCGGGTAGTATTTACTCTGCGTTTGGCTCTAAAGAAGGGCTATACTGCGAATCGCTGAAAGATTACACAGTACAAATGAAAACCCAAATAGAGGGGTTTCTATCAAGTGCAGATACAGTACTTGGTGGGTTACGTGCATTTGTTGAAAACGTGGTCATTAAAACAAAAGATTGCAGCCCAAGCGCTATTTGTATGCTGGTTAAAGCAAACAGCGAGTTTGCAGAAAAAGACTCAAACCTATACGAGTTAAGCTTAGATTTAACAGCTCAATTTGAAGCTTATTTAACGCAGTTGTTTACACAAGCAATAAACAAAGGTGAGTTAAGTAATACGTTGACCGCTGTTGAATATGCGCGCTTTTTTCAGGTGCAATTTACAGGTTTACGCGGTTATTTTAATCGTCCTAATGTAGAGCAATTTGCTGAGCCAATGATCAACCAAATGTTTATGTTGATTAAAAAGTTATAAATAGCAGTTATCGCGCATTCTCAATAAGTTATACTTATTTTACTAAATAAAAATGGCCAGTATTTACTGGCCATTTTTTTGTGCTTAAAACTTAATTTATAAGTTACGTTTTAAGCTTATTTAGCTCATTATCTTGCTGGGCAACAAGTGCATTAAGCGCTTCGCTGCTATCCCCTGCTTGTGTAGATAAGTCAGCAAGTTGCGATGCGGCATCAGATATAAGCGTTAAATTACGGTTTATTTCTTCAGTCACTAAGCTTTGCTCTTCAGCAGCGGTGGCAATATGTGTAATTTGATTGGTTATTTCATCAACTTTAACGACAACACTGTGCAGAGCATCAAAAGCCACTGATGTTTCATCAACGGCATTTTGTGCACGTACTACGCCTTTTTCAATAACGGTAGATGCGTTACCCACTTCAGATAATAAACTATCAATTAACTGGCTTATGTCATCTGTTGATGAACGCGTTTTAGAAGCGAGTGCACGTACTTCATCAGCAACAACGGCAAAGCCTCGCCCATGCTCACCAGCGCGCGCAGCTTCAATGGCTGCGTTAAGTGCAAGTAAGTTTGTTTGTTCTGAAATAGTACGAATTACATCTAATATTTGCGTAATGTCTTTACTACGCGAAGCGACTTTTTCAACTGCTTGGTTGGCTTCTTTAATTTCTTCAGACATCGTTTTAACTTGTGTCATCGCTGACGATAAGCTCGACTCACTACTTACTACCAAGCTATTTATTTCATCGGCTTGTTGGGCTGATTGCTCTGATGCTCTGGCGACTTCGAGTGCTGTTGCGCTCATTTCGTTCATAGCCGTTACCACACTTTCAATTTCTTGAAATTGAGATTGAACATTATGCTTAGTATCAATAGCGATGTGTTGTGCTATTTCGCCTTGCTGTTTAGTTTGCTCAGACACCGCTTTTAGTTCAGAAATTAAATCACGTAGTTTTGCTAAAAATCGATTAAACCCACCAGCTAATGCAATAAGTTCTGCGTGGCTATCAACATGCAATGTATGCGTTAAATCACCCTCAGAACTTGCGAGGTTATCAACCCGCTGTTGAATTTGTTGTAGCGGCGCTATTACACCTGCAATTACTAATTTCATAATAACAAAAGCAACCACAGCAATTATTAAGCCTGTAATTAAAATAATAAACCCGAGTGATGCTGCTGTTTCTTGCATGTTTTTTTCTAGCGCTTCAGGCCCTGCAAGTGCTAGGTCTGTAGGTACTTCTATGATTAATGACCACTGAGTGTTTGCTAGTTTTATATCAATTGGATAATTTACTAAATATTCACTATTTGTTTTAAAAATACCGCTTTGCCCTTTAGACTTTTCAATATCATTAAATATAGTAGAACTAACAGCCTCTTTAATTGGGCGCCCTAATTTAGATTTATAATGACTGCTGCCTACAACTAAACCTAAATCACTTAATAAGGTTACTTTAGCTTGACCATTGTAAAGCTGCTTAGAGAGCTTCTCAGTCATTAATTGAAAGGTTGGTAGAGTTAAATCAACGCCTGCTAAACCAATAAACTGGCCTGACTTTAAAATAGGCACGGTTAACGAAGTTAGCATTACCGAATCGCCCGATGGGATTTCGTATAAATACGGTTCCATAATACAAGGCTTAAGTGTGTCTTTTGCGCACAAATACCACTGCGCTTCGCGAATACCAAATTCATTTAAAGAGGTAATATATTTATCGGCAGCATTCGCTACTTTTTGTTGTTCAATTACGCCTTTTTGATCGCGAGTTATATATACCTCTAACGTACCAGCACTATCTACTGAATGCTTATACCCTTGTTGATATTGAGAATCTTGCCCATCAAAAGCGTTTGGTTCAAATTGAGAATAAATAGATGATAAGAGAGTGTTTTGTTCTAAAACCGCTTTATTTATACTGACAACTGTATCTCGGTCTAAAGTGCTTTGTTTTGCTGCATCGCCAAGTAGTGCCGCTAATGAATAAGGGACACGGTAAGCTTCATTAATAAAGCCAGCAATTTTTTCTCCGTATCCAGCCGCATGAGCATTAAGCTTTTCTTCTACTTCTACAATAATGTACTCTTCGGATTTGGTCGCTAACTGCTTATTACTTGATGATAACTGCCACCACAAAATGCCTGATAGCACTAGTACAGTTATAAATATACTACCGACACTTAGCCAGAGTAACTTTTTTGCTAACGATATTTCTCGCATTCATCACACCCTTTAAATTAAAACTACTGATACAGTTTAGTAGATCTAACCAACGAAGCTATGAATATCGTTAAACAAATTGAATTTAATACAATACGTTGAGTTTTTTAAAGTTTAGCCAAACGTGCCGTTGTAATTGAGGCTGCAATTAATAAACATACACTTACCCATAAACACGCACTAAGCCCATATACTTGAAAAACCCAGCCAGAAAGCACCGTACCAAGCAAACGCCCTATCGCATTGGCCATATAATAAAAGCCAACGTCGAGCGACACCCCATCGTTTTTAGCAAAACTTACTATTAAGTAACTATGCAGCGATGAATTTACAGCAAATACACCACCAAAAATAAGTAAGCCGATTACAAGCGTAAAATGTACCGCTACATCAAATTGCATCAACAACGCTAAAATGCCAGTTACGCCACTTAATAGAGCAACCCACCAATACGCTTTTTTGACTGAATGTGAGTTTGAATCACTTTGCCCTGTTATACGCGGTGCTTGCGACTGCACCAATCCATAAGCAATTACCCACAAAGCCATAAAGCCGCTTACCCACCAGTGATCCCAGTTAAACTGAGCGGCTAAGTAAACCGGCAATGCAACCACAAACCATACATCGCGCGCCGCAAATAAGCATAAACGCGCTGCACTAAGTAAGTTGATTGCCCGCGATTTAGAAAATAATTCTTTAAACTTAGGTTTGTTTTTAGCTTTACCAATATCGCCTTTTAAAAAAATTAAACTAATAACCCACGCAACACTAAGTAAAGCAATTAGGCTTATTAATGCCCCCACAAAACCAAATACGGTAAGTAGCAAGCCACCTAAAAAAAAGCCCACTCCTTTTAACGCATTTTTAGAGCCCGTAAGTATGGCAATCCATTTATATAATTGGCTTTGCCCTGCATCGTCTTGTGGTACTAAATACTTAATGGCGCTCTTTGCGCTCATTTTATTTAAGTCTTTAGCTATGCCACTCAGTGCTTGCGCTGCCATAACATAGGCAACGGTTAGCCAATCTCCAGGAACGCAAAGCATGGCCAAAGCTACAAGCTGTAGCCCAAGCCCTACATTCATGGTTTTGTTTAACCCTAAATGTGCTCCTAGCCATCCACCTACTAAATTGGTGATTACGCCAAAAATTTCATAAAACAAAAACAACATGGCTATTGAAAATGCACCATAACCCAACTGATGAAAATACAGCACCACCAGCATGCGCAGTGCACCATCAGTTAAAGTAAATGCCCAGTAATTACCGGTAATTATTAAATATTGTTTTATAGAACTTGGTAAATTAGCTAACTGCGCAAGCATGAATTTAAACCTTTTTAAACGAGATTAAACCACATCACTTTGTGCAACTTTAAGCATTAGCTCAGCCGTACGGTTTGCATAACCCCACTCGTTATCATACCAAGCGTATAATTTAAGCTGAGTATTGTTAATTACCATAGTTGAAAGCGCATCTATGGTGCAGCTACGTGGATCTGTTTTGTAATCTATAGATACAAGCGGTCTTTCTTCGTAGCCTAAAATGTCTTTTAGCTCGTTATTTGCAGCGTTTTTAAACCAAGTGTTTACTTCATCTTGTGTAACACCTCGTTCAAGCTCAAAAACACAATCAGTAATGGATGCGTTAGTAAGAGGTACACGCACAGCATGGCCGTTTAATTTACCCTTAAGCTCAGGAAAAATATGCGTAATAGCCGTTGCACTACCGGTTGTAGTAGGAATTAAACTAGTACCGCACGAACGCGCACGGCGTAAATCTTTATGAGGGGCATCAATAATCGTTTGGGTATTAGTAATGTCGTGAATAGTAGTCATTGAGCCGTGCTTAATACCCACTTTTTCTTGGAGTACTTTTACTATTGGCGCTAAACAGTTAGTTGTGCAAGAAGCCGCAGTAACAATTTTATGCTCACTTGGGTTATAAAGGTTATCGTTTACACCCATTACTATATTTAAAATCCCGTCTTCTTTCACAGGAGCCGTTACTACAACACGCTTAACACCTTGCGCTAAATATTGATTTAGCAGTTCAGTGGTTTTCATTTTTCCGCTGGCCTCTATTACTACATCGCAATCTGACCAATCAGTTTCATTTATGGTTTTGTTGTTGGTAACTGCAATCGTGTGTTTACCCACACTAAAGCTATTATCATCACTAGTGACCTGCTGCGCTAAGCGTCCGTGTACTGAGTCAAACTCAATTAAATGTGCGTGTGTTTTAGCATCGCCCGCTACATCATTTACTTTAATAAACTCTATTTCTGGCCAATCAACTGCTGCACGCAGTGTTAAACGTCCCATACGGCCAAAACCGTTAATACCTACTTTAATAGTCATAATTAAATACCTTTAATAAGTTAATTTATTAGTTAGTTACAACAGCTAGCTGCACGTTCAGGGCGATTACCCATAGCGTTTAAGCGCGTTAAATCGTTTTGATAAAATGAAGAGT
Source organism: Pseudoalteromonas sp. TAB23 (assembly GCF_000498075.1). Taxonomy (NCBI): domain Bacteria; kingdom Pseudomonadati; phylum Pseudomonadota; class Gammaproteobacteria; order Alteromonadales; family Pseudoalteromonadaceae; genus Pseudoalteromonas; species Pseudoalteromonas sp. TAB23. The sequence continues at coordinate 21,199 of NZ_AUTP01000266.1, read as the reverse complement.
TAGCAGTAAGCGTTTGCGTTAATACATTTTTAGCCCACTCTGGCAGTGCTTTGTTAATACTGTAGTACACCCATTGATTTTGTTTACGGCCGCTTAATAATCCGCATTGTCTTAACTGTGCTAAATGGCGAGATACCTTAGGTTGGCTTAATTTAAGTGCAGCAACAAGCTCGCATACACACAGCTCTTCTTCGTGGCTAATTAGCAGCATTGCTTTTAAACGTGTATCGTCCGCTAGGCATTTATAAAATTGAAGTGGGTTGAATTGTTCCATACTGTCCTCACTGTGCTTATGCATACACAATAAAACAAAATAACAACATATGGAATAGTAAATATACGTTTTATCGTATATTTAATTTTTATGCCTTAAACGCAAAAAAGCACACAACGACTAATTGTCGTTGTGTGCTTTTATAACTTTTCTTTATTTAGTTATTAAATAATTGAAAGCTCTACTTCAATATTGCCACGTGTTGCGTTTGAATATGGGCATACTTGGTGTGCTTTATCTACAAGCGTTTGCGCTGCAGCTTTATCCATATCACCTAGTGATACAGCAAGTTTTACTGCAATACCAAAACCGCCTTCAATAGCACCAATAGACACTTGTGAATTAATATGTGTGTCGCTTGGTAAATCTATTTTTTCGCTACCTGCTACAAATTTAAGTGCGCCAATAAAACATGCTGCATAACCTGCGGCAAATAATTGCTCTGGGTTAGTGCCTTGTCCGTCGTCTCCGCCTAAACCTTTAGGTGTCGATAAATTTACATCTAAACGACCATCATCAGATTTAGCTACGCCTTCACGGCCGCCAGTTGCAGTTGCTTTTGCAGTGTAAGCTACGTTTTGTAATACATTCATAATGAACTCCAAAGTTTAAAAACATCAATCAATTTAGTTTGTGTGCAAAATAATAGAACAAGTAATTAGAGATTGCAAATACTTTGCATGCAAATTAAAATAACATGCATCGAAATAAAGGATAACGTTATGCCGTTTGAGCAATTAAAGTTAAAAAATCAGTTATGCCACCGGTTATATATGGCATCTAACAGCATTGCGCGTGCGTATCGCGAGCCTTTAAGCAAACTAAATTTAACTTACCCGCAATACGTAGTAATGATGGCGCTGTGGGAGCAAGACGAAATAACAATTGCAGGGCTAATAGATAAAACCGCGATAGACGGCGGTGCAATGACCCAAATACTCAAAAAAATGAGCGAAAAATCATTACTGGCTGTTATTAAAGATGAGCACGACAAACGCAAACGCCTAGTGAAGCTAACCCAGCATGGCCAATCACTTAAGTTAAAAGCAGCCGATATTCCTAAAAATATTTTATGTAAATTTGATAGTGTAAATGCAACACAAGCGAAGCAGTTGATGCAGCTGCTCGATTTAGTAGTAAACGACTTAGCCGATTAGGCTCTTAATTTTTAAACAATAAACGTGTTTTAAAAGGTTTTAAAAATGACTCATATTAAAAAATTACTATTAGCTGCGGCGTGTAGCACGGCACTTTTAAGTAGCAACGCCGTATCTGCCAATACTGCTAATACTGCTAATACTGCTGGCCAAAATGCTGATTTAAAAACAGTAGCCACTTTTGATGCGCAGCACCCACCGGGTAACATTGCTATTACCCCATCGGGCAGAAAGTTTTTATCTGTGCACGGTTTTTTTGGCCAAAAGCAAAAAATTATGGAGCTTTTAAGCGATGGTACAACTAAGCCCTACCCTAATGAAGAATGGGCATACGCGTACAATAACGGTAAAGGTTTTTACGATGTACTTGGTATAAACGTATCAAGCGATGGCGTTTTATGGATGCTCGACACTTCAGGGCCCGATCACGCTGGGCGCTTAGTGGGTTGGGATACAAATAAAGAGCAACTACATAAAATTATTTATCTGGCTAAACCTACCATTACCGACACCTCATTTTTAAACGATTTAGTCATCGATAATAAGCATGGCGTTGTATACATTGCCGACACAGCCCAAGGCAGCCAAGCCGCTATTATTACGGTAAACCTTAAAACAGGTGTAGCACGCAGAGTGCTACAAAATAGCCATTACACCACAGCCGAAAATATCGATATGGTTATTGATGGGCGCACAATGAGCCTTGGCGGACAACCAGCACGCTTAGGTGTTAACCCAATTACGCTTGACCCTAACGAAGACTGGCTTTATTTTGGCTCTATGTCGGGCACATCGGTTTACCGCATTGCCACCAGCGATATAAATAACGAGAGCCTTTCGGCTAAAGCACTTGAAGACAAAGTTTCGCGTTACGGCACTAAGCCAATTTCAGACGGTATTATTGTTGATGGCGGCGGTAACATATATGTAACCGACATAACCAATGGCGCAATTGGCGTAGTTAAACCCACTGGCGACTACGAAGTATTATTTAAGGACGAACGCTTAAGCTGGCCTGATGGCTTTAGCTACGGAGCCGATCATAAAATATACTTTACCGTTGACGATTTACATAATTCGCCTGTACTTAATAATGGCAAAAATCAAAGCCACGGTAAGTTTAAAGTAATGTCGTTCGAGCCTTTAGTAAAAGGAAAAGTAGGCCGCTAATTTTCTTTTTAAGTGACTACATTTTTAAAAAAGCCTTGTACATTTAAGTGACCTAATAGTTGCAGGGCTTTTTGTTAAAAACACACCACGTTGGTGCATCTTTTAGTAATACTTCACCTCTTTGGTGCTAATCCTTAAGTATGTATTTACACTTAAATACTAAACACCTGATTTCTATTCATAAAATATTCAAGTTAATGTTGGCATACTTCTTCCTATAAACTGATGTGTTCAGTGAAAATACCAAGGAAAAACCATGTTCAATTTATACCATACCCTTTACCTTTTATGGCGTTTAGACATTAGCGTTTGGCAAGTTAACGACCCAACAAATACCCGCACTACCGCTGATAAAGAACGCGCCTATGTTAAGTAGCATCGTATTGTGTAAAGGCTTGGCATAAAGCTTAAATGTATAAACCTACTTTAGGCTAAGCTTTTGCACACTATGAAATTTATGAATAAACCTTATTTAATTACTTATTAGCCACCTGATATAAAAACGAAGCTCCCTACAAAAAATCACACATTTAAAAACATCGAAAAAATTAGTAAAAACACTGCGTTTATAACTTTGCAAGCAACCCTATTGCGTTGTATTGTTGCACCCTATTGAAAAATTTTAGTTGGAACGTGTATGCACGCTTTGGAAGTTAATTTTGATGGCTTAGTTGGCCCTACTCACAACTACGCTGGTTTATCGTATGGTAATGTTGCCTCGTTAAATAACGCAGCAAGTTTTTCAAATCCTCAAGAGGCAGTGCTTCAAGGCCTTGAAAAAATGAAAGCCATGCACGACAAAGGCCTAACTCAAGGTGTATTTGCCCCTCATGCGCGCCCCGACTTAAACGTACTGCGCCGCTTAGGCTTTACCGGTAACGATGCACAAGTAATTCATAAAGCATTTAAAGCTGATCCTATTTTATTACGCGCGTGTTATTCAGCGTCAGCAATGTGGACAGCCAATGCCGCTACGGTATCGCCATCTCCAGATACAACCGACGGCAAAGTACATTTTACTTCAGCTAATTTAAATAATAAGTTTCATCGTTCATTAGAGCCTGCAACCACTACACGCTTATTAAAGGCTATGTTTAATAACGACAAATACTTTGCGCACCACACCCATTTGCCTGACCAAGGCTTTTTTGGCGACGAAGGTGCAGCAAACCATACTCGTTTTTGTGACAGCCACGGCGAGCAAGGCCTTGAAATGTTTGTATTTGGTGCCAGCGCGTTTAACAGCCAATTACCAAAACCAGCTAAATTTCCTGCAAGGCAAACACTCGAAGCCTCAGAAGCAATTTGTCGCTTGCATAACTTAAAAGATTCAAGCCAAATTTTACTACAGCAAAATCCAGACGTAATAGACCAGGGTGTGTTTCATAACGATGTAATTGCAGTAGGTAACGCCAACGTATTACTGTGCCACCAGCAAGCATTTTTAAACCAAGCTTTGGCACTGCAAGATATTCGCGAAGCGTATGTGGGCAATAAAGAATTTTATATTATTGAAGTACCTACCGATAAAGTAAGCATTACCGACGCTGTAAGTAGCTATTTATTTAACAGCCAGCTAGTGAGCCTTGAAGATGGTTCAATGCTGTTAGTGGCACCACAAGAGTGTAAACGCAACAGCGCAGTTAACGCCTACATTGAAGAAATGATCATGGCTGATAACCCAGTAAACCAAGTACAGTTTTTTGATTTACGCCAAAGTATGCAAAATGGCGGCGGCCCTGCTTGCTTGCGTTTACGTGTAGCCCTTAACGAGCAAGAACTTGCTGCAGTAAACCCAGAGGTTATTTTAACTGATACTAAATACACACAACTGTGTGACTGGGCAAAACGTAACTACCGCGACAAATTAGGCGCAAGTGACTTTGCAGATTCAGCCCTATTAACTGAAAGCTACCAAGCACTTGATGAGCTAACGCAGCTACTAAATTTAGGCTCCGTGTACGACTTTCAATTAGAAGGTTAATACCTCAGCCTACATAAAGGCTAATACAAAAATAGCGAGCCAAGGCTCGCTATTTTTATTTGTGTTTATGTTAATACATATTTAAGCATCTTTGTTATACCAATTCGCTTAATTAAGTGATCTATTTTGAGGCTGGAAAAACGTGTTGATAACTAGGCAAAAAATTCGCTATTTAGTTGTTCTAAATGAGAATTTTTTAACGCAGGTAGCGACACGTTTAGCCCCGCAAACTGATTAAGTATTATTGCGGATTGGTATTAACCGTTATTGCCGACGCCATAGACTCAGATATATGCAGCGTACGCTGCGGAAACGGAATACTCAGCCCAGCACCTTCAATAGCTTCTTTAACTCGTTTATTTAAATCCCACACAGTTTGCCAATAATCACCATTAACAGCCCACGCACGTAATTGAATGTTCACTGCGCTTTCGCCTATTGATGTCACCATTACTTTAGGTGCAGGCTCTGCGAGTAATCGGCTCTCTGATGCAGCTAATTCTTTAAGTACATTTAAGCCAACGTCAATAGAGTCGGCATACGAAATACCCACCACTATATCCATTCGTCTTTTGCCATTACGGGTAAAGTTTTTAATATTGCCACCCCACACTTTGCCGTTAGGCGATGCTATATAAAGACCGTCGGTGGTTTTAAAAATAGTGGTAAATAGGTTTATTTCACTCACAGTACCAAGTGTGCCACTGGCATCAACAAAATCGCCTATTTTAAAAGGTCTGAGTATTAGCAGCATAATACCCGCAGCAATATTGCTCAGCGTATTTTTAAGGGCTAAACCAATCGCTAAACCAGCAGCACCCATTAGCGCAATTAAACTGGCCGTATTAACGCCAAAAATATCTAAAATAAATAGCCCGCCAATTATATAAACTAAATAACCAGCAATACTCGATAAAAGAGGAAGCAGCGTACTATCCACTTTTTTTAATGGCGATTTAGAGTTTTTAATCGCTTTTTTAACCGAGCGTGCAATTAAGGCACTCGCAACTAAAATCACCAACGCTAAAATCACTTTGTATCCTAAAGTGATGATTGTTTCTGAATGGCTTTGCCAAAACGCTAAGAGTTTATCTTTCATGTTTGTTCCGATAAATGTGGCTGAAACTCAGCAAAATAATGGTTAAATCTAATAAAACCGACTTCAAAAGAAGTGGCGCGAGTATATAGTAAAAAACAATTAAATCGATGAAATTAAAAACTTTTTAAAACATCATGTTAAAAGTTCTAACTCCTCATATTTTTAATTCAATTTAGGTTAAGGGTTAAATACATACACTTAACAAATCAAATAAGAGGAAACAACCATGAACTTTAAATCAACAATATTAAGTAGCGCTATTATTTTTGCCTTAGCAGGCTGCGGCTCATCAAATGACGATGCTGAAACAACCCCACCCCAAACAAGTGATAAAGCAACTTTTAGCTTAGGTATTTCCGACTCTCCAGTCACTGGTTTAAAACAAGTTAACGTTGTATTTGATTCAATAACAATTAAAGCCCAAGAAGGTGAAGAAGTTAGCTTTGAAACTCGCTCTAAAAACGATTCCACCTTAGCGCAAATGGTCAACTTACTAGACTATACGGGCGACGATATTTTTCAATTACTTGACGATCAAGAAGTACCTGCAGGTGATTATTCGTGGATCCGCGCGCAAGTAATAAACGGCGACACAAACAACCTTAGCTTAACATCTCACGTAGTTTATGAAGACGGCAGCATTGCACCACTTATCGTAAAAAGAAAAGGTAATGATGGCGTGGGTGAAATACAGCTAGATGGCTTTACACTCAATCAAACCGACAACGAGTTTGTATTAGAGTTTGATTTAAAAAAATCGTTAGTTGATCCACAAAATAATAACGAAGTCTTTTTAAAACCTCGCGGTGTGCGTTTACAAAACCTTTCTGAATCACAAGATATTGAAGGCACTGTAAGCCAAACACTTATAAACAATTGCGAGACTGACAACATTGATCTTGCCGCTGATGATTCATCATTTGGCCATGCTGTTTACCTTTACTCTGCGCAGGCACAAACCCCAACAGATATTCATGAAATAGATGACCAAACGCCTGATAACGCTCCGTTAGCTACTGCCAATGTTGTATTTGATGCAGACGATAATAAATACGAATTTGAACTCGCATTCATAACACCAGGCGACTATCAACTTGCTTATACGTGTAGCGCACACATAGACGATGCAGAGCAAGTAGATGCTGATTTTAATATTTATCAACTAAAACAAATTAGCCTAACGCAAGCTGACGATTTATCAGTCAATTTTGACATAGCCCAATAACTGCATGGCGCACATTGAGCTGCGCCTTTATTCATTTGTTAATAAGGAAAAAACCATGGCAAAAGAGAAAATAGTACTCATAACCGGCGCTTCTAGTGGCATTGGTGAAGCAACGGCAAAAACCTTAGTAAACAACGGTCATAAAGTTATATTAACCGCCCGTAGAGAAGAGCAACTTAATCAACTTGTTGCCGAGCTAGGCTCAGATAACGCACTGAGCGTAGCCGCAGATGCAACCGACTTTACCGCGCTTGAAAACGTAGTTACTAAAGGCATTGAAAAGTTTGGCCGATTAGATGTGGCCTTTGCTAACGCAGGCATGGGTGTTTCAACCGCTGGTACCGAAAAAGGTGACCCCGATGAGTGGTCAACCATGATCGATATAAATATTAAAGCCCTACTGTGGACTGCAAAACTAACACTGCCGCATTTACGCCAAAACAAAGGTCACTTTATATTAACCAGCTCTGCCGCTGGCCGTAAGCCAATTGGTGGCTCTATTTACGGTGCAACTAAATGGTTTGCTTATGGATTTGGACAAAACTTAGCTGAGGAAATGAGTGAGTGGAACGGACGCTGCACAACCATAGCCCCAGGCATGGTAAACACCCCGTTTTTTGATGAAGCTAAACCCGACAAACTCGACCCGCAAGATGTAGCCGACGCGGTATTGTTTGCTATTGAAGCAAACCAGCGCAACAGTGTGCGCGAGATTTATTTAATGCCAACTAATTAAATGTAGCTTGGTAGATTTTGGGCTGTCAGGTTTAATGCTAATGGCGTTAAACCTGATGGTTCTGATTCTTAATTTGAAACTAAAATATTTGTATATTCAAAGTCTATATCCGTTCTCTAACCAATAGTTAGCCTGCTTAATAAAGCCATCTAACTTTCTATTTTGTGAATTGCATGTATCCAATGTAGATACCCAATATTCCAACTCGGTCTCACTATGTTGCATTGGATAAAAATCTTTTAGGGTAAAACACATAAAGTTCAACTGCCATTGAAAATCAATTTCTTTAAATACAACAATTTCAGCAATATTAAAATAAAATTTATCTAAGCTAAAAAAATCATCAAAAATAATGCTTAATATAGCAGGTACTTCATGCCTAACCACTTCAACATTTTTCACACCTAGGTGACTGGACAGTGAATCTATGTGGAGCTTATTACCAACCTCAACCTTTTTATGTAAGCTATCAAAATAAGGAGATGATTTGATTATGGGTAGAACAAGCTCTTCAAACCAACCTAAAATATCCATTCTCAAATTGTTGTCATTGGGTAATGTCTTATAAGAAGTTATCTCACCCTGATTTATGCTAAAGCCTTCTTCGCTATAAGCTCTGTCTCTCAACGTTTCAAACTCTCTGACAAATGAGGGTAAAAGTAGTTTTGGAGCAATTTTTTCGACAATTAAACTGCACAATATTTTCAGAGTATTATTTTTAGTTTTAGATAACTCTAATAAACTATTAAATTCCTCCTTCAACTTAGCTATTTGATCTGCTTCATCCTTTGTTAGGCTAGTATTTGATAATTGCTCTTCAATATCAACCTTCAACAGCTGTTTAAAAAGTGATTTAACAAGAAGTACATACTCATCAAGGTGGCTACGATTGATAGTAAGACCATTCCCTTGATGATAAAGCTTATTCCTCAACCCATGGAAAAACTCAACCCTGGCAAGCTCTTTGACACTAATACCTTGTCTGCTATTTTTAACCCCCTCAATAACATGATGAAAACCTTTACGAAGAGTATTATACCGTTCATCCTCAGGAGTTATTGAGCCTGTAATATGCTTTGGCAACCCTAGGTAAGTTTTAAATAACATCTCAGCGCCAACATCCAGTAATAGGAATGCTATTAGATTATCTTCTTCATTCTGCTTTGCTGCATGATATATTGCCTCACTAACTATTTTTACAGGTGCTTTTTGCCAAGCATCTAATTTTTTTCTGTCCATAAATACCAAATAAAATTCGATAAAAGCGCTGTACGTATTAACGAATAATTATAAAATGAGTGAAAGGTTATAATTTGATATAACCAACTAGTTAAAGTCTAAGGTACAACATACTTCATATAATAAACCAGCTTTTTCAACTCCCCTCCCTATTGAATCCTCTGTATTTTTACTTCATATTAAATACTCTTATTTCTCACTTATTATGCTGTTATGTCATTTTTAAAATTTAGCCATGCACTTATCCTCACACTTGCTAGTACCTTACCGCTTACAAGCCATGCTGCGCTTGATAAAAATGAGCGTGAAATAGTAAAACAGGTCGATAAAAACATTCCCCAAGCATTGCAAGAAATAGAGCAAGCCGTAAATATCAATAGCGGTTCGCTTAATATTGAAGGTGTAAAAAAAATAGGCGCACTGACAAGCGAGCAACTTAAAGCCATTGGTTTTAAAGTAGAATGGCTGGATGGCAGCGCGTTTAACCGCGCAGGGCATGTATTAGCAACTCATGAGAGTAATGATCCCGATGCAATAAAAATACTGATGATCGGCCATCTAGATACGGTATTTGCCAAAAACGATAACTTTACTACCTACAAACAACTTGATGCCGATACAGCCAGTGGCCCAGGCGTTGCCGATATGAAAGGCGGTAACACGATAATAATTACCGCACTTAAAAGCTTGCAAGCCCTTAATTTACTCGAAAATGTAAGCATAAAAGTATTGCTGACTGGCGATGAAGAAAGCAGCGGTCGCCCGCTTAGCTTATCTAAACAAGCTATTGTTGATGCGGCAATTTGGGCTGACGTAGCGCTTGGCTATGAAAATGGCGATAACAATATAAAAACTGCTATGGCGGCGCGCCGNCGCTAAACGTAACGGCAAATGCAGCGCATTCGTCACAAATATTTAGCGAAAGCGTTGGATATGGCGCTATTTACGAAGCATCACGCATTTTAAATGATTTTAGAGAGCAACTTGCCACGCAACCTAATTTAACATTTAACCCAGGGCTTATTGTGGGCGGTACCAATGCCGACTACGACAGTGCTAATTCCTCAGCAACGGCGTTTGGTAAAAGTAATGTAATAGCACAAACCGTGCATGTAGCAGGTGATTTACGCGCACTATCGCCAAAGCAATTCGAAAACGCAAAAAGATCAATGCAACTCATTGCTAGCAACAGTTTAAATGGCAGTAAAGCAGAGCTTATTTTTGAAGACGGTTACCCGCCAATGGCATTAACTGATGGCAATAAAAAGCTATTAGAATTATACAGCGACGCAAGCCACGATTTAGGCTTCAACAAAGTAGTAGCCGCCAACCCTCGCAACGCAGGTGCAGCTGATATTTCGTTTGCGGCAAATCATGTTGATATGGCACTTGATGGTTTAGGTTTGATGGGCAGCGGCGCGCACACTAAAAACGAAACGGCCGATTTAACCAGCCTTGATAAAAACATTAAAAAAACTGCATTACTCATTTATAGATTAGGAAAACTATAATAGTAAATGTATTTTAAAGATGAGCGTAGGCCAAATAATAACCGTCCTACGCTTGTACTTACTTTTAAGACATTATTTTAAACAATAATTCTCGCACTGTGGCCGGTTCAAACGGTTTATCACAAATAGCATCAACTCCCGCTTGAGCTATATTTGCTAGGTGCGTTTCGTTTGCCTCTGAGCTCACCATTAAAATAGGAATATGCGAGTAACTATTTGAGCTTCTAACGGTTTCTGTTAGTTCTCGTCCGTCCATTTCTGGCATGTTGTAGTCGGTTACAATTAAGTCAAACGATTGGTTGTTTAAGTGCTCAATAGCTTCTTTACCGTTTTCAGCTTCTATCGGGGCGGGNATGTGTTTACGCGCAAAGCGGCTGTCGTCTACCACTAAAACTCGCAGCAGCGTTACGTCAAAATGATCAAGTTCTACTTCTTCTTCGCTTATAATATCGAGGGTTGCTTTGAGTGCGCGGGTAATGGCTTTTGCGCTAAAAGGCTTAGGCAAAATAGCTAGCACACCCGATTGGCGTAATTGCTCAAGGTATTTTTTATTACGCTCGCTCGATATAAGCATAAAAGGTTGATGCTCGGTGATAGGGTTTGATCTTATTTCTTGCAATAGTGAGTCGGCTGTCCCGTCAGATAAATACATAGAGCTTATAACTAGATCAGGGTGATAACTTGCCAATAAGCTAAGCGCTTGTGTTTGTGTAGATGCAGTTTCAACTTGTTTTACACCACTTTCTAAAAGCGATTTTATTATTATTTTTTGCTGAACCTCTGAAGGCTCTACAAGTAAAATAGACAAGTTTGCTATTGCAGTTAAGTCGCTCATTCAGATCTCTTTAGTATTGTTATAATCAGGATAATAATAACATTTTTGACTCGTTAATATTATATAAAGAGATTGTAATATTTAAGAAAACATTATCAATCCCTTTAAAATATAGCACTTCTTAATTAGATTGAATGTAATCTAATGCATTCATTTTTTTATATGTGACGTTAGCGTGCAAAATATGCGCAGGTTCAGGGTCAACCACTTCAACAGGAATGTCGTAATTTCGGGCTATTTCAATTGCCATTTGCGTAATATTAACGCTAAACGAGGTGCCCATAAATACAATTTTATCGGCGTTGAGCATACGCTGTTGTGCTTGTGTTATTCTGTAAAGCTCGGTGTAGTATTCGTCAAATAATAAAACAAAGGGCTTAAATGAATGGTTTAGCTCAGGCGTTTGGTGTTGAATATTAAATAGCTCAAAAAGAGACTCTTGCAGGCGGCTTTCGTCTACGCTTTCCCACGGGGTGGCAAGTGGCGTGACTGGCTCACCTTGCTCATGAAATAAGGTCATTTGATCAAGCCTGCCATGAATAGCAATGTAATTTTTATTACCCGCTTTGCCATCAAGCCCATCTATGTTTTGAGTAATTAGGTTTTTGTCACTTAGCCAATGGTGTACGTCGTTTGGGCCATGGTTGCGATACGTTGCAAAGCGATGGTAATACCATGCTAAAAACTCTTTAGGGGCATTTTGGTACATTGCGCGCGTTGCCATTTCCATAGGCGTATAATTTTTACTGCCTATGGTCCAGTAACCATCCTCCCCTCTAAAGGTGGGAATACCACTGGCTGCGCTGACTCCCGCTCCGGTAATGTAAAGGGTGTTCACTTTGGCGCCTCGTAACCGAGTACGTTAGCGCTTACTTGCTGACTGTTATCAATACCGCCAATTCGATATAAAACACCGCTGTGCTCAAGTAAACCACGATGATCCATACTCTTTACTTCAACTGGTGATAAAATCTGCCATTCGTTTTTTTCGATACTAAAGCGCCAAACATGATCACTTGCTGGTGCAGGTTTGCCGTCGTAGCCTATTGCGCTGTAGTTATATGGGTTATTAGAGCCTGCCATCATATAAATATTGCCATTATAACTGGTAGCTGCCATTCGATAGTGAGCGGTGCCCGTTGGATGAGGCAACGTACGCCAATCTATTTTTTGTGGATTAGTTGAATCTATTGTGCCTTTTAAACACTGTGCTACACCTGCAAACGAGCGACGCGAATCAGGATTAGCTTGTGTTTTAACGCCATCACAAATAACAATGGTATTATCGCTAATTGCAGCAGCTTGGCCAAATACGGGCTCACCTAAAAATGGCGAGGCTTGTTGCCATGTATTATTTTGCGTGTCGTACACTTGCACTAAGTTTACGTTGCCATCGTTATGCCAACCGCTAATTAGATAAATGTAACGCGCTTTGTAGCTCAGCGCGACGCTATCGTCTACGGGTACTGGCATGCTCGCAAGATGAGTGTAGGTATCTTTTATTACGTCGTACTTATATACGTCGGGGCTTGAAACTTCAGTATGATCCTCTGCTACCGTATAGCCGCCAAACACATAGGCGTACTCGCCTAAACCGACTGCGGTGCTTGCTAAGCGCCCTTTTAGTGGCAAGCTTGAGGGCACACCAGTTTTAAATTGCCACTGTGAATCGCCAACTTTAAGCGCCCACACTTTGTTATGCACTGACGAATGCTGTTTATCGCGCCCCAGCCCCATAAAGCTTAAAAAATAGGTTTGGTTTTGTACTGTAACTTTAGCCACAGCATTATTAGCAACTGGCTCTGGTAAAGCGGGAAGGCTTGCTAACGCAAGAGAAAAAAGAAGGCTCATAAGGCAAATAATTTAATAAGAATTAATACGCTCAGATTAAATTATTTTAACCTTGTGAGCCAGTATTGTTATATCTAAATAATCAAACGCTTTTGATTAGTAACCATATTAGTAGGCAATACTAATATGATTATTAACGTGCGCCGCATTTTGCGCTTCATCAACCATTGCAGTTGCATAATCAGTGACCGATACCTTGCTTTCGCCTGCATCATTAGTAAAAAATGTATTACTGCCGATACGGTAATCGCCTTCATTATCACCTGGATATAATTTGTGGACAGTTTATTTATGACGTAATTATCAGCAAACGGTAGTGCGTGCTTTCATCGACTTTTTAGCGCAGCACTGTCAAACCGATATTAAAAAATATGTCGGCAAGTAAGGCATTGTAGTTAAGGGCGCTGTGACTATTGTTTAAGCTAAGGTGATAGTTCAGCTTAGTTATTGAGGTAAATAGGTTACGTTATCTAAGCCTTGTTGTTTGTTTTTGTACATAGCTTCATCAGCATACTTTATGAGTTCGTGATCTGTTTGGCCGTGCTCTGGGTAATTTGCAATTCCTATACTGGGTGAAATATTTAGTAGTACGTCATCTAACTTAAAGACGGCTTTAAACTCAGTGAGGACTTTATTTTTTATTCTGACGGTTTCGTGGCTAGAACTTAAGTTATCTAAAATAATTAAAAATTCGTCTCCGCCTAAACGCCCTACTGTGTCGTAATGCCTAACCGACGCTGAGAGCCTTTTTGCTATAGCACATAAAAGCTTATCGCCAGTTTCGTGTCCGTGGGTGTCGTTTACTGCTTTAAAGCCATTTATGTCTATAAACAGTAAAGAAAAAAATGTGTTGTTTGTAGTTGCACTAATAATTACTTTTTCTAATCGCTCCATCAATAAAGAGCGATTAGGCAAACCAGTTAACACATCGTGCCGAGCCATGTAATGGAGCTGCTCTTCCATTACTTTTCGCTCAGTTATATCGTGCGCTACTGCAATTCTTACTTGATGTTGCTCTGACCAACGAACAGACCATAATATATGGACTAATTGACCATCTTTTCTCATCCAGCGGTTTTCAAAGCGAGGGTTAACCGTTTCGCCAGACAATAGCGATATTACGGCATTATGCGTTTTGTAATGATCACCTTCGTAAACATAGTTAATCATCTTTTTGCCTACAACTTCGTCGGCCGTATAACCAAAAATTTGCTCAAATGCTGCGCTTACAAAAACAAATGTGCCTTGTTTATCTACCACACAAACGGCATCAAGCATTAAATCGAGTACTTCTTCTACATTAATTAATTCATTTTTTTCCATACTTTGGTGCCTTCAAAGCAAAACCAAGCGAATTTAAGTATTCTATATACCTTTAATAAAAGCAAAGGTAATTGAAACTACAATAATAGTTAATACAAAGTTAGATTAATCGTGCACGTATAATTAATATCGCCCTTGTAAAAGCATGAAATGCAAAGTTAAATAATCAATAAGCGCAAAATACTTTGAAGTCCTTCAAAAATAGACTAAATTTTAAATAGTATATAATCATATAACTCTCAGTAACTTCTATTTTTTGACTCTTTAATAAATGTAATTGTATAAAATGTATCTACTTTATTTTTTAAATTTTACTGTTTTATTGGCCGAAGTTAAATTTTTTAACTACTACAAAATTAGTTGTTTTGATTTAATCGCATTTATACTTTTACGCTGTTAATGTATATTAATATTGTGTGATATCACATGTATTACAAAAACAGTCATTGTTTTTGATTTTTTGATTGCGCAGGAGACTTTTGGGTGAAAATATCACAACGTTTATTTTGGCCATTACTTTTTGTGTGCCCTCTTGTAACGGCTGAGCCGTTTGAAGATGAAGATCTCGATCTTGATGCTTTAATGGGTATGGATGTGCAAGCGACTTCTGCGATGAAAAGAGCACAATCAGCATTTGATACCGCTTCATCTATTTATGTATTAAGTAAAGAACAAATTACTAAATCTGGTGCTACATCAGTACCTGAAGCACTAAAAATGGTGCCGGGTTTAATTGTCCGTCAGCTCGATAACAATCAATGGGCTATTTCCTCAAGAGGCATTGCCTCTCGCTTTTCAAGCAAATTATTGGTTATGATTGACGGACAAAGCTTATATACCCCAAAGTTTGCCGCTGTTTATTGGGAAACACTCAACGTTCCTTTGTACGATATTGAACGTATTGAAGTTATACGCGGACAAGGCGGATTACTTTGGGGAAGTAACGCAAATAATGGCGTTATTAATATCATTACTAAAAATAGTATTGATACTCGCGGTGGATACGCAAACGTAACAACTGGTAATCAAATAAATGTTGATGCTAATCTTCGCTACGGTGGTGATATAAGTAACATAGGCAGCTACCGAGTGTATGGGCACTTAAAAGATGCGAATGAATCCCAAAAAGGCATCTCACTTCCCCCTAATGACACAACCAAACAAAACTCTTTAGGTTTTAGAGCTGACTTTACCCCTAATGATGAGTGGTCAGCACTACTCCAGGGTGATGTAACTCATTCCACACTTGGCCAAAACTACCGAGGTATTGTCGATGAAACCAACGAAAACATTTCATTTTCAGATGATTTAAAGCGAACAGACTCGCGCATAATGGCGCGCCTTGAAAACAGAATGTCGCCAGATGCCAATCAAATGCTACAAATTTCTTGGCTTAAACAAAATGGCTCTCAAAATTATATTAAAGAAGACTTTGAATCGATAGATATTGATTATCAAATGAACTTTATATATCAATCTCTACAGTTAGATTGGGGGTTGAACTACCGATACAATTCTATATCTTTCGCAGAAAGTGTATTTTTAGATAGCGATAAAAACTTTGATAGCCTCAAACAATATGGTGCACTTGTTCAAGCTCAATATAATGTGACTCCTGACATTCTCGACTTTATTATTGGTACTAAGCTTGATCATAACGATTTAACTGGCTGGGAAAATCAACCATCAGCAAGACTTATATACAAACCAGTAGATAACCACCTTACTTGGGGCGCAATATCGCGAAGTGTACGTACACCAACATTAATTGAGTTTAACGACAACTTTAAAGTTAATGGTACAGAAATTAAAGATCTTACCGGTTTAAGTTCAGGCTTTGACCAAATAGACGACTACCGAATTGCAACCTACCTAAATGGTAATGACAAAGTTAAATCAGAAAACTATCTATCCTATGAATTAGGCTACCGTTTTACTGCTAACGATTGGTCATTAGATCTTTCTACTTATTATACCGATGCTAAAAACGTAGCGGTTATTGATATGAATACGCATGCTGAACAATTCACTCCTATACTTGATTTATTTCTAGCAGGGAGAATTCCAGAAGTATTTCAAGCACTAACAATGACTCGTATAGATTTAGACTTTGCATCTGTAGCAAACACAACCACTAAAGGGTTCGACTTAGTAATATCATGGCAACCAATTAATAATCTCAATACTGAGTTTGGTTACAGTTACACCGACTATAACTACGATTTACCTCCTAGAGTAGAGCCCGCTATCGGGTATGACTCTAAAAACAGGCAGTTATTTGCAAAAGCCGATTATACATTCTCAACTGACCATAACGTATTTGCGACATTACGAGCAGTAAACTCAAATGCATATAATACTGATAATTACACAACGTTAGATGTTAGTTGGAATTGGCAGGCTACTCCTGTGTGGTCTACTGCAGTTTCGGGTAAAAACCTATTTTCAGGTTCACATATTGAGTACAGTAATACGCGCGAAACCTATACATTACCAAACTATATTGATGAATGTATTACGTTTACAATTTCAGCAAATTTCTAAGCTAATTAGATGATTAAATTAAGAAGTCTAATTCACAGAAGCTTGATAGCCTTGGTACTTTTAAGTACCAGCGTTGACGCTGTTGAAAAAGAATACATGCTAAAAGCAGGCTTCTTGTATAACTTTGCACGTTTTGGACACTGGGATTCTCATTTAGAACCCCTTGATCAATTTACTATTTGTAGCCCTGATAAATACTTTATTGATGTGGCTAACACCGCTCTAAAAAATCGCACTATAAAAAAATTACCTTTACATAATAAATTAGTCACTATTGATGAAGTCACAACATCTGCGTGTAACATGCTATTTATCACCTCAGATACATTTGCTCAGTGGCAAAACATAACTCCTTTAGATCTAAAAAATATTATGGTCATTGGTGAAACAGACTCATTTATTGAAAATGGCGGCCATATCAGATTCTTTCTTTCCAGTGGTAAAATTCGCTTTGAAATTGCACCACAACAGCTTAAAGATGCAGGCATTACTATGAGTTCAAAAGTACTACGACTTGCACGCGTTGTAGATAGGTAATGCAATGAAAAAACTATTTGCATTAAATACAATGAGCAAAAAATTATTATTCATCTTAATGAGTGTCGCACTTGTATCAACCGCTACAGTAACCATTGTATTTAGTGCTTATGAAATCACCAGCGCTCAAGAAGAACAAATAGAAAGCCTGGGGTCGCTGTCTAAAATGCTTTCACCCAATATAACTACTGCACTTATGTTTAATGACATAGATGCAGTACAAGAGCTTATAGACCCAATACTTATACGCTCAGATGTTATTAGTATAATGGTAACGAGTATGACTGGTGAACAACTTGTTATTGCTCAAGCCGAAAATGAAGAAATAGAACAAAGCATTGAGGTTAATACCCCCCTTCAGCTCGATATGCATGATTATGGCGTATTAAAAATACGCGCTAACAACAGTTACATTCAAGATAGAATCACTTTTTACTTTAAATTTATAATGATTTTGATGGTCTTTACCTTTGCTATCAGCCTCATTTTATCCCTTTTGCTAAGGCGCCGCTTTTTAAACCCTATTTTATATTTAGCACAAACAGCAAATAAAATAACAACGTCACATGATTATAGCTTACGCGCTAAACAACTATCACAAGATGAAGTAGGACAATTAACCTCTTGTTTTAACGATATGCTATACAACATTGAGCAAAGAGAAAGTTCATTAGAAAACCAAGTTAGGCTTCGTACTAATGAACTTGAAAATGCAAATATTCAGTTGCAACAATATGCTTACCAAGACGGGTTAACCGATTTACCAAATAGACGGTATTTTTACGAGAAACTACAAAGCTTAATAAGTGTTGAAGGAATGAAATTCGCACTTATATTTATAGATTTAGATGGTTTTAAAGAAGTAAACGACAGCCTTGGGCATGACTACGGTGATTTATTATTACACCAGGTAGCAACGAGGCTGCAAAGCTGTATAACAACAAAAGATACAGTAGCACGCTTAGGTGGAGACGAATTTACATTAATTTTAGAGGGTGTAAATAGCCCAGATGAAGCATCAAAAATTGCCGAAGCTGTAAAAAGTAGTTTAATGCAGAGCATTAAAATAAAAAAAGAAACAGTCTATGTTACCGCAAGCATAGGTTTAACGTTTTTCCCTGCTGATGGTTTAACAGTAGAAGAGCTCGTTAGACGTGCTGATCAAGCGATGTATTTATCTAAAAATAAAGGGCGGAATCGCTATGAGTTTTTCTCCTATGCTATCGAAGAAAAAGCCACAGAAAAGCGTCGCCTGATAGAAGAGATACGCACTGCAATTGTTAAAAACCAATTTGAATTATATTACCAACCTATATTTTCAATTGATGGGAAATCAGTACCAAAAGCTGAAGCCCTTATTCGTTGGAACCACCCTGAACGAGGCCTAATAGGCCCCAATGAATTTATACCTGTTGCTGAAAAAAATGGATTAATAAACGACATAGGCCAATGGGTAAAATCTCAAGCAATTCAAGATACCGTCCAATTCAATGTTTTAAGTGAAAATACAATTCAAGTCAGTGTAAATACATCACCTCTTGAAATTGACCGCGCTGGTTGCTGGGTGGATGAATGGATTGTTGCAAGTAAAAAGTACCAACTACCCGCCAACACTATTTTAATTGAAGTCACTGAAAATACCTTAATGGATCCAGATTCGTCAATACAGCGACAATTAAAACGCTTAAGCACTATTAATATAGACATAGCGATTGACGACTTTGGTGTTGGTTATTCTTCTTTGGCGTATTTACAGCGCTTAGATATAGACATTTTAAAAATAGATCGCTCATTTATAAGCGATATTGAATCAAACGATAATAGTATTGCTCTCGTTAAGGCTATTATCACTATGGCTCACAACCTAGATGTAATGGTGGTAGCGGAAGGTGTTGAAACACAAAAACAGTATGACCTATTAAAGCTGCTTGCTTGCGATTATATTCAAGGCTACATTTTTTCAAAGGCAATTACTAAACAAGAGTTTATGAAAAAGTATATAAAACAAAAAGAAGTGATCTAATTTATGTCTATCGTGCTAGATTTTAGCAAGCCAACACAGAACACTTCTTTACTCTTGCGTTAAAAATTCATGTATTTAAAGCTTAATCCCAAGCTATAACCAGCGAGGGACTAGTTGTTTATACTCTTTATATTGTGTAGAAAAACGATGAGCTAAATGAGCCTCCTCAACTAACGTTTGTCGATATATAGCTGTAAAACCTATAACTAAACAGATCAAACTAAATATACTAGGTAAGGCTAAAAAGAAACCCACCTGTGCAGCTACAACACCTAAATACATCGGATTCCTAGAGTATTCATATAATCCTGATGTTTTAAG
This sequence comes from Pseudoalteromonas sp. TAB23, assembly GCF_000498075.1. Lineage (NCBI taxonomy): Bacteria > Pseudomonadati > Pseudomonadota > Gammaproteobacteria > Alteromonadales > Pseudoalteromonadaceae > Pseudoalteromonas > Pseudoalteromonas sp. TAB23. The sequence goes on along the minus strand of NZ_AUTP01000266.1, from coordinate 1,370 downwards.
CTCATGTGGTCCCTTAGGATCAATTCCTGAACGCCAAAGTGCTGCCATATGAAAATGTACAAACATCGTCAAAATAAAACCGGCACTCAATAAAATATCGCCAAATAATACACTTGGCCAGCCATTGAGAATTGGGAATAGCCCGAGGTAGCTATCTAACTCAGGTACAAACACTCTAATTACACATATAAACCAAATAGCAGCCCTGAAAAACTTAAAAACCATATGGTTCCACCAACTAGTACAAAACTTATCTCCGGGATAAATAACGCCTGATGGTGTGTCTCGATTTTTATAAATAATTCTAAATGTATAAAAGCCCGCAACAAAAGTATAAAAAATAGCTAAGTAAATACGTGTAAATTCAACTAGCGAAGTAGAGTCATCTAAAAATGTTTCATAGGGCATCTAGTTACAGCTCACAATCATTATTGGTAGTAATTTTAAAACAACTAACTCAATAAATTTTAGTTATAAGGTCATGAAATTATATTAGTATTCATTGCCTTCATAAACAAGTTAAGTCAGAGGTTTGTTAACGAGTAATCATTAACTAATACCATTAATTTAAATAACTTTGATTTACGAGGATCTCATACTTTTTATATAATACCAATCTGCTTATATATTTGAATTGATATTATTCACTCATATTTTTACATTCTATATATGCAAAAAAACGACTATTTCGGTTAGGACTTTCTTTAATTTGAAGCTTTGTACAGTGCAATAGTGCCCTCAGCGTTAGGACGTCACAGTGAAATACTGCACTCGCATCGGCGATGCCACTTTAACTAGTTAAATTAAGTAGATTATTCACTGAGAGACGCTTCGCTCTAGAGAAATACCTGTATCACTTTTCTGAAAATGTAAAAAGCCGACTCTTTTTGAAACGGGCTCTCTAAAATGTGAAGCTTGTGTAATGTCATAGTGCCCACAGCGGTGGAGAGTCACGTAGCAAATGCTGCTGTATTGGCCGACTGAGATATTGAGGGGTTTTGTTGTGATTTTAGCGTCGGGAGTCGCTACGCTCGCCCTACGTGATGGATGTTGATGTGAGTGTGTGTTAATTGCGCACATTTCACTTTTCTACAGACGTAAAAAAGCCTGAATCTCTAGATTCGGGCGCTCTACAATGTGAAGCTTGTGTAATGTCATAGTGCCCACAGCGGTAGAAAGTCACGTAGCAAATGCTACTTTATTGGCCGACTGAGATATTGAGGGTTTTTGTTGTGATTCTAGCGTCGGGAGTCGCTGCGCTCGCCCGACCTACGTGCTAGGTGTTGATGTGAGTGTGTGTTAATTGCGCGCATTTCACTTTTCTGCAGACGTAAAAAAGCCCGAATCGTTAGATTCGGGCTTTCTACAAT
>NZ_AUTP01000265.1:16705-47349 GCF_000498075.1 Pseudoalteromonas sp. TAB23 | reverse complement strand
AGCAACTCATTAAAATTATATTAGGTAGCAATGCACTGCGCGACCCGACCCCCCATACAAACCGATGGGATGAACAAGATATAGTATTGATTGCTTATGGCGATTCTATTATTAAACACGATGATAGTGAATTTGCCGTATCGAGCCCAATGGAGGCACCGCTTAAAACACTACACCGGTTTATAAAAGAGCAATGTGATATGCAGTTAAATGCGCTGCATATATTGCCATTTTACCCGTATAGCTCAGACGAAGGCTTTGCCGTAATGAATTACGTGCAGGTGAATGAGTCGTTAGGTGATTGGGGAGATATTCAAAACATCGCTAAAGACGTAAAGTTAATGGCAGATTTAGTTATTAACCATTGCTCAAGCAGAAGCGTATGGTTTGAGAACTTTTTAAACGACCTACACCCTGGTAAAGACTACTTTAAAACCGCTAGTTTAACGGATGATTTAAGCCAAGTTGTGCGCCCGCGAACCTCATCGTTATTAAATACTGTAACTACGCCAAGCGGCGAAAAGCACGTATGGTGTACCTTTAGTCACGATCAGGTTGATTTTGACTTTGGCAATCCCGATGTGCTTAAAGAGTTTGTGGGAATAATTCGTCATTATTTAGACAATGGCGTGCGTTTGTTTAGGCTTGATGCGGTTGCATTTTTGTGGAAACAGCTTAATACAAGTTGCATTAACTTGCCGCAAACACATGAAGCAGTAAGGCTAATGCGAACACTTATTGAGCACGCAGAGCCCAGCGTAGTTATTATTACCGAAACCAATATTCCAAACCAAGAAAACCTATCGTACTTTGGTAACGCTAACGAAGCGCACAGTATTTATAACTTTGCCTTACCGCCATTGTTGCTTCATACATTACTTAGTGGCGATAGTACTGCAATAAAGCATTGGATGATGAGCATGCCGCCTGCGCAAAATGGGACGGCATACTTTAACTTTATAGCCTCGCACGATGGAATAGGGCTCAGACCAATTGAAGGTTTACTACAACCCAGCGAAGTGGCCTCACTAGTAAGTACAACCATGCAGTTTGGTGGTCGTGTATCTATGCGTACCAGTAACGATGGCACACATACACCGTACGAGCTAAATATTGCTTTATTTGATGCAATGCAAGGTACGCACAATGGCCCCGATAAGTTTGGCCTTGAGCGATTTATGTGTGCTCACGCAATTATGTTTGCGCTTGAAGGTATCCCAGGGCTTTATATTCATAGTTTGTTGGGTACAACTAACGATTACGACCGATTTGAAAATTCACAGCATAACCGCGCTATAAATCGCCATCGTTGGCAAGAGTCAAAGCTACTGGCGGCAATTGGTGAAAAGTATAGTCATCATCATAAAGTGTTTAACGGCATAAAAAGTTTATTGGCAGTACGCAAAAAGCAGAGTGCCTTTCACCCCAATGCTACACAGTTTACGCTGCATTTAGCAGGTGGATTGTTTGGTTTTTGGAGACAAAGCATTGACAGGCGCCAAAGTATATTTTGTGTTTATAACATTAGCGATAAACCACAAACACTCACATTGGCCGACTTAAACTTAATTAACACCCAAAAGTGGTTTGATTTGGTAGCAGATAAAACGATTGAAGAAAGCCAATTAACGATAGAGCTAGAACCATACCAAAGCGTGTGGCTGAGTAATATTAAATAAGACCTATTAAAAAGGCTCGCACTGCGAGCCTTTGTTTTAACTAATAAGTTATTTTATTAATTATAAGCTGTAGCTTAAGTTAATGTAGCCAAAGCGGCCAATGTTATCGTAACTTGCGCTACCCGCGCTTGTACCACGTGAACCGTACGGAAGTTTACGGTTAAATACGTTATCAACACCTACTTTAACGCCTAAACCGCTATCGAAGTTATAACCAACAGTCATATCGGTAATAAAGTATTTACCGTAAGACATTTGATTACTTGGGTTCGGGTTGTTTTCAAGTTCAACATTTGTGTATAAATCGACTTCACTTAAAAAGCGTGTTTCAACTGTTGAGAAAAAGTTATCCATAACATAACTTACAGATAAGTTAGTTTGCCACTTAGCTTCACCTGTAGTACCTGCGTATTCAATGTAGTTACTAGGGTCATCTTGGAACGGGTAATCTTTACGTTCAATTAAGTAAGTACCAATTAAGCGTGTTTTAAAGCTACCTTCAAACGCGTCAAAATCGTAACCTAGTTCAAAATCTATCCCTGATGCTTTTTGGCCAGCAACATTTAATACAGAGTTTTGAATTAAAGTAATTTCACCATTAGCATTACGTGTAATTAAGTCACAGTACTGATTGTTTATACCTGTTGCGCTATCTACACAGCGATCAAGAATGTCTTGAGCGTTAATTGTGTCAATTGCATCTTCAAGTTCAATTTCCCAGTAATCAATAGTAAGTAGCGCGTTTTCTAAAAACTCTGGTTGGTAAACAATGCCTACAGTTGTACTTGTTGACTCTTCGCCTTTTACATCGCGGTTACCACTGCTTAAACCATCTAAAGAGGCTGAATCGTAATCTGAGTTAAAGTCACTCGCTACGCCTAATGCGGCACAGTTTGCAGTACGTGTTGCACCGTTTGATAAGTCACCTAAGTTTTCAGCGCGACACGGGTCGTCTACATTGTAGAAAGTTTGGCTTGCTGCACCAAATACTTCACTAATGTTTGGCGCACGGAGTGCTGCAGATTGAGTTACACGTACACGTAGCTCATCATTTACAGTCCAATCAAGGCCAAGTTTCCAGCTAGTTGCTTCGCCAATCGTACTGTAGTCAGCATGACGTACTGCAGTATCAAACACTAAATCTTGAATAAGTGGTAAATCAGTTAAAATTGGCATCGTCGCTTCAAAGAATACTTCGCGAACATTAAACGAGCCCTTATCTTCGCCCAGTGCGTTAAAGAAAGTACCTGCTGCGTTATCTGGCTCTTTTGTTTCGCTTTCTTCTTTACGGTACTCAGCACCAAATGCAACACCTACATAGCCTGCTGGTAATTCAAAAATAGCGCCATTAGCAAGTGAGCCAGAAATAACTGTTTGCTTAATAGTTGATGTGCCAACAGATACCGTATTAATGTAATCAATGGCTTGTTGAGATGGCGAACCAAACCCCATAATATTTACAGGAACACAGCCATCAGCTTGGGCTGCAGCACTACGACATACTACGTTACCGTTTGTATCTTCAACTGCATCAAGTGCATTAAAGTAGTTGGCTACAATCATGTTAGCGCCGTTTTCACGCTCTAGATCAGTTTGGCCATATACTATTGAGGTATCTAATTCCCAATCATCAAATACTGTGCCTTTTAAGCCGGTAACAAAGCGCGTTGTTTCACGCGTATTGTTTTCAATGCGGCGGCCAAGGTCGGTCATCATGCGGTTAACCATGATCGAATCAACACCTTCCTCTTCCATACGTGCTTTAATGGCTGGGTCTAGGTAAGGGTTGTCGATTTTGATGCTGTTTTCATCGTCAAAGAAGAAAAACGCAGGTTGACCTATGCTTTCGCCTTGGCTGTTTACGTATTTTGTATCAAAGTAAACGTTTAAGTCGTCGGTAACATCGTAGTTAACTTTAAAGTTTACGTTGTAGCGCTCAAACTCAGGTTGAATCTCTTCAAATTGACCAAGATTAAACGAATCACAGTTTGCACACGACAAGCCATCTACATTATCACCTATGTATAAGTCGCGAGCGCTGCTGTCGGCGTTAAAGCTATTAGTATATCCATCTTCAAGTGCATAAACACCGGCGTTATTAATAGCGTAATAACCAGCATTAGGTGTTAAGATTTTATCAGGGAAAGCTGCGCTATCTTTGTTTGCTTCTGTTTGGGCTTGATTACGTAAACTACTAAACGAAGTGCTAGTCCAAGGGTGAGCAAGCGCGTTTAATGAATCCTGGCCTGAGTACTCAATAGCAAAAGCTGCATTACCACGATCGTTATCAAAGTTAGAGCCGTATGAGAACGTCGCTTTTTCGTTGTTGTAGCTGCTTAAATCGGCAAAACCACGTGTAACGCTAAAGTCCATGCCTTCAATGTTGTCTTTTAATATAAAGTTAACAACACCTGTTACCGCATCAGCACCGTATACAGCAGATGCACCACCAGTAATTATCTCTACACGTTCAACCCATACACTTGGAATAGTGTTGGTATCTACAGATTGAGAACCTGCAGAGCTTGATACATGACGCTTACCATTTACAAGTACCAAAGTACGATCTGTACCCATGTTACGTAAATCAAGAATATTTAAACCCGCAGTACCAATAAAGCGGCCTGAGTTAGCCATAGAATATGTATTGCCAAGTGCTGGTAAATTGTTTAGCGCTTCACCAATGTTTACAGCGCCAGTGTTCATTAGCTGCTCACCACTTATAACTGTAACCGGTGCCGGCGCAATAGCACCTTCACGTAAAATACGTGAACCCGTTACTTCAACACGTTCAATTTTTGTTGCTTGCTCATCTTGTGCAAGCACAGAATTACTTGCTGTTGCAGCAGCAGTAATTAATGCACATTTAATGCTAGTAGAAAGTAAATTATGACGTTTCATTTGATTCCCAGAGAACATTTTATAGTAATTAAATACAATGTAGTTTTATCCAAATGCAGTTTGTATTTGGATAAAGCCCTATAACTTTTTTTATGAGGGCGGCGATTATTGCATGCTGATTATTTTATTAAAAGGAGCTAACTCACTGTAAAATAAGCAACTTGAAATAACCTGAAGAACTTTTATTGTGTTTTTTGGTATTAATTACAAAGGCCCTTTAAATGATTTACTGTGGTGTTTTTACATTTAGTTTTTCTTATATGTTTTAGTTGTTAACATTGGTTTTTATTTGTTAAATTTTAAGTTGTTTTTTAAGTCAATTTTTTGCAGTTTATAATTATTCATATATAAATTTTTATTTATATGAAGTTGCCAGCAAGTGTTATATGTACTTATTTGTAAAGGTTATGTGTGTTATTACTCTTTTAAAGTGATTTTTATTAGGTGTTTTTTATTCAAAAAAATCGTTATTTGAATATTTTTCACTATTGCGGCTTTAAAATGATTAATTTGTAAACCCCCTTTACAGCCCAAAGTGCTCATAACAGCTCGTAAAGTTACTTTGCTACGTAAACTTGATACAATTTAGGTGTTTTTAATTAATAGGTTTGACCATGAAGTATTTAGTTATTATTTTTACCTTTGCGTTTAGTTCAATGTCTTTTGCGCAGCAAGAAGTCGATCTTGAAGTAAATATGAAAAACACGGGCCTTGCATATAAACAAGCGGTGCAGGCAACTCAACTTAGTGAATTTAATACTGCGATTGATGAATTTATAAAGCTGGTTAAAGTGAGTAAAACAGGTAAGTTTTACAAAAAACCTGAGCAGTCATTGCAGGGCCTTGATAAAGTGATTGCTCAAGCTGAACTTGCAAAAAAAGCAGCAAACGATCAGGGGCTAAGTGCGGCAAAAAAACCACTGAAAAATATAGATAATTTACGTAAAAAATATCATGAGTTACACGAGCCTCCAGGGTTCTTTGAATTACTGTTCGGTTCATAAACCTAAACTATATGTATCTTTAGTAGCTACTTTTAAGCTAATTGCGTTAAAGGTATCTGCAGCAATAAATATAAGGAAACACAATGGAAATTTCAGTTTCAATGTTAGAAGGCCAAAAGCAAAGCGCTAAATTTGGCGACCTAGAAGTAATAAGCGATCAAAGCGTAAACGCTGGTGGCAATGCAGAGTATCCAGAACCGTTTGATTATTTTTTAGTAAGTATGGTTCTATGTGCAGGTTTTTATGCGCGTAAGTTTTGCGAGCAGCGTGATATTTCAACGCAAGGTATGACGCTTACTCAAAATAACGAAAATGTAGATGACAACGGTAAAAAGCTATTTTCAATTGAGATTAACTTACCAGAAGGCTTCCCTGATAAATATAAAAAGGCGCTTATTGCAGCCGTTAATACCTGTACGGTAAAAAAAGTAATTCAGGCAGTACCAGAGTTTTCAGTAGTGGTAAAATAGTCCCCCTAAATTAGGTAGCTTAAGCAAGCTACCTAATTATATGTTGAGCATCCCCGTTTAACTTATTTCTTTTTCATTCCTTGTACTGCTTTAAAGCGTGGGTTGTTTTTACAAATTACAAATACGCGGCCTTTGCGTTTTACAATTTGACACCCCGGACGTTGCTTAGCACTTTTAAGAGAGCTTAATACTTTCATACCTTTTCCTTTTTAACAGTCGATAAACTTTTAAAACGACGATTAAACTGCGCAACGCGGCCATCTGTAGCGGTTGTTTTTTGCTTGCCTGTATAAAATGGGTGCGAGTCACTTGATACATCAATAGGTACGTATGGATATGTATTACCGTCTATTTCTACTGTGCGGCTCGTTTTTATGGTTGAGCCAATAATAAAGTAAGAATCGGCAGCTGTATCGTGAAAAGCAACTACGTGGTAATCAGGATGAATATTTGGTTTCATAATACGCCTCAATAAATGATATGTGATAGTATATCATTTTAATTTAACGTATTTATTCCCCCATTGCAAATTATTTAAATGTTCCTCAAAAAGGCCGTAATTGCTGGCTATTTGCGCAAACAAATCAAAAAATAAGCACTTGAATCAAAAATGCTGGCTATTGGCGTTTAGGCTGTTATAACTATATTTAAGAGTTAAAACGTTAACAAATACGGTTATAAAGTTATTACAGAGGTTATGTATGAGTGACGCAACACAACAACAAGAACAAATTGACCAAGGGGTGATGGAAACCCTAAGAGAGCGCGACCACAGTACCTTGGCGCAACAAGTAAATCCTTTAACCTGCAACCACAATGATATTGTAGAGTTACTAGCAAGGTATATGGCACTAAGCGAGCAAGAAGATGATGAGCTGTTTGATGATTGGTTTGATAACCTAACTAAAGAGCAACATACTGTTTTAAAAGTATTTGAAGTTTACCGTGGACAATATGAGCACCAAAATTAAAGTGTTTATTTTTGTAAGTATGCCAAATCCAGTGGTTATTTAAATAAAACTAAATAGCCACTACTACTTTTTCAATAAAGAGTAGCTATGTTGTATCAACCACTAATCCCACCTGTTTAAATCATAATTTTTTGCGGATTGAATCTTATCTTTATTTAGGCACGACTTACTGATATTTATAAATATTTATTTATTGCTATTTTTAGGTAATGTTCTAGTTTGAATAGGCAGACTGTTTATAGTTTAAATAAGTTTATCGGATTATATACTAGAAAATATTCGCTCCAGTTTCGTAATTTATAAAACATTTAAAATTAATAGAGCTTTAATGATTAAACCTGAGATTCCAAATAACGAAGCTGAGCGATTACACGCGCTTAGAGCATTAAAAATTCTAGATACGTCTCATGAAGAGCGCTTTGATCGTGTTACTCGTATTGCCAAGCGTATGTTTAATGTTTCTATTTCATTGGTTACTTTGATTGACGAAGACCGCCAGTGGTTTAAATCAAGGCAGGGGCTTNGCGGCTGAGCTTCCTCGCGAAACCTCATTTTGTGGCCACACCATAAATCAAGACGAGTTATTAATAATCCCAGATACAGCTCAAGACGAAAGGTTTTTTGATAACCCCTTTGTTACAGGCGATCCTAAGGTACGCTTTTATGCAGGCTTTCCTTTAAAATTAAGGGAGGGAGTCATTATAGGCACTTTGTGCCTTGCCGATAATAAACCTAGACAACTCAATGATGAAGAAAAACAATTACTAAGAGATTTAGGCACGTTAGTCGAGCGAGAAATTCAATCAATTCAACTAGCCACAATTGATGAGTTAACAAGAATCTCTAATCGACGTGGCTTTTTAAACCTTGCCGAACATACGCTAAATGTATGTAGGCGAAACAAAGTATCAATGTCGTTTATATTGTTTGATCTCAATAAGTTTAAACAAATTAATGATATTTATGGACACCACGAAGGCGATTTTGTATTAAATAAATTTGCACAAATTATGCTTAGTTCATTTCGTGATTGTGAAGTAATAGGTCGACTTGGCGGAGATGAATTTGTTGCGATGTTAAGCGATTCAGACGAGACAAAAGCAGAGTTTGTTTTACAAAGGTTTGCGGATGCAATAGAGCATGCTAATAATACCTTAAACAAGCCATACAAAATTGATTACAGTGTAGGAGTAACAAACTTTAAACACGATACAGGTAAATCAGTTGAAGATATGATTCAAGATGCTGATGTTGCAATGTATCAGCAAAAAAAGCAGCAATCACTTTAGTGAACTATTTAGTTTAATTGCTGCTTGAACTTCACTTAACTTCCTCATGCTAGTATGAATCTTATAATATGCCGCTATTCGCTATTGCAGTCATTTTTTGCCGCGGGTGATGCTAAAGACACATTTGGTTGCCAAATCCTGTTCCATATTTTATGAAGATTGTTTAAGTTTGGTCTTTGACTTATTTTTTCAAAGTTACCAATACTCACTTCTGAATCATTTTTTTGACCCACTACAAAATTAAACACATAGTTGCACTCCATGCCCATACGTAAATCAGAAAGTACAATATTGCTTTGCTGTTGGCGCACCGAATAAAACCCTTTAGTAAACCACTGCAAGCGTTTTATAGCCCATTCATCGCTAATATTATTTAACAGTGAAGGCGTTGTTTGATAAGCCGTTAATGTAACATCGCTGGGTGCGTCAAATACTGATGCATAACCTTCGTAGTATTGTCCCTCAGACATCACAACAATACGCCACAGCAAAGTGGTTAGCGGAGCAGGCGTACTAACATACGCATTTACTGGTATTTGCCTGTTGTTGAGTGCTGTTTTTACTTTGTCATCAATATTTACTTTTAAAATTAAAGCGCAAAATAAATATAGACTACTTAAAACTAAAGCCGCTGCATTTATACGATAAGCCGTTGCTGCTTTTATTTTGGGTATTAGCGTACATATTACGCCAATTAATAAAGGAAGCGTGTAAGCGGGGTCAATAATAAACACACTAGAAACCGCAAAGGGGTACTCAGTAAAAGGCCAGAGTAGTTGTGTACCGTATACCGTTAGGCTGTCTAATAGGGCATGTGTAGATAAACTTAAAAATACTAGCCAAAACCAGCGGACTTTATAAATTTGCATTCCCGCGTGTACTTTTAATATTAGCCATACAATGAGCGGGCTAATTAATAAATGTATTAATAACGAATGGCTAAAGCCACGGTGATAAGTAAATGCTTCTACAGATCCGCCATATGGCAAAAATACATCTAAATCAGGGAGCGTGCCTAAAATTGCTCCCCATAAAACGGCTTTTCGACCTATTTTATTGCCTAATACCGCATAACCTACAGCACTGCCTAATGCTACCTGCGTTAAAGAATCCATTTTGATTAATACCTTTAATTAATACTTTTATTATTTATACTTTTTGATTATTAAAAAGCGTCAAAAAATCAGTTAAAACGTTTAATAAGCATATCAATATTAATATACAGAACTTATAAACTAAGCCTAGGCTTTATGAAATCTAAAAAAGCCACAATTCGCGACGATACCGCACTGTTTTTTATAATACATGGCTTTGATAATTTCTTGATTATTTGGAGAATAAAACACTGATTCATCATTAGTTGCGTATTTACGTGTGATTTAATAAGTCATCTACTTGGGTGAATAGCCAGTTTACGAACGCCAATTTTAAATCTTTTAAATTACTAATAGAGTTTGTCTAATCGGTTGTGTGCTCAAGTAAACCAATAATGCTGTAGTAAGAAGTTATATCAAGCGTTATATGCAGGTATTGCTTAGCAAAATTGCCAATTAAAAAAGTAAGATGATGCTGCATAAAAGAGCTACTGCATTTATACGTAACTTACCGTCTGGCGCATGTTTTAAAGCTTAGTTGCTTCTTCTCCTGTATAAAATATTTAGCCCTTCGTTACCATAACCTACAAGATAAATTCGAGATTCAGCAAGCATAAAGTCTTAGCTGTTAACCTTGAAACTAAAATTAATGACCTCATACTTGTTATGAGGTCATTAATTGTTAAGTGACAGTCATAATGAGAAGTAAAAGGTGTATTTCGTAAACTATAGGGCGTGTTGACCTTTGGTTGTTGAATTTGCAGTAGTAAGTTTGGTTTTTAGGCAAGGCAGAGCCTATGTAGTGTGGTTGTTCCCCATAAATAGGCGATAACGCAGCATAAAAACCAAACATACACTGCCCGTTGGGTTCTTTCTAGGAGCGATTAACTCTTTGTTGCTCGGTTTTTACTTAGCCCACTAGGTTACAAACCTCGCGCCGCGATTAAATCGCCCCTAGATTGAACAAATTTCAATCCACAAAGGACAACACGCCCTAGTGAAGTTTGTATTTCAAACCGATTATTTTATAAGGATAAACCATGACAAAACGTGTAATAGAAATGCCAGAACTCGGTATGGGAACATTCCGCTTAGAGGGCGACACTGCCTATAACTCAGTAAAAATGGCGCTCGAAGTTGGGTTTCGCCATATTGATACCGCACAAATTTATGGCAACGAAGAGCAAGTAGGCCAAGCTATAAAAGATAGTAATATTCCGCGCAGTGAAATATTCTTAACCACCAAAGTGTGGAATAACAAATTAAATAAAAGCGACTTTATCCCAAGCGTTAAAAAGTCACTTGAAAAGCTACAAGTTGATTCGGTCGACTTACTACTAATTCATTGGCCATCGCCTGCTAACGACGAGCCAATGAGTGAATACCTCACTGAATTACTAAAAGCGAAGCAACTTGGTTTAACTAAGCACATTGGTGTATCAAACTTCACCATTGCAAACTTAAATGAAGCAATGCAAACACTTGACTCGCGTGAAATATTTACCAATCAGGTTGAGGTTCACCCATATTTAACTAATACTAAATTACGCGCATTTTGTGCTCAGCACGACATTCATGTAACAGCATACATGCCATTTGTAGTAGGCAAAGTACTTAAAGATCAAACCATTATCGACATTGCTAAAAAGCACGATGCAAGTCCAGCACAAGTTGTTTTAGCATGGGTTAACGCCAGCGGTATGACGACAATTCCATCATCAACTAAGCGTAAAAACTTAGAAGATAACTTTAACGACCACGTTAAATTAGATGATGAAGACATAGCCCGCATTGATGGTCTTGATTGCGGCGACCGCCAAGCAACACCAGAATTTGCGCCGCAGTGGGATCAGTAAACTTACCTCAAACGCAAAGTTTAACTAAATATTTTAAGGTGTAGATTATCTACACCTTAACTTTTAAAAGGAATACACATGTTAACGGTTATAGCGGCACTGTCGTGCAAAAATATTGATGCAGATGTAATGCTTACAGCACTTGAAAACTTACAAAAGTCATCGCGCCAAGAAGTAGGGTGCTTACGTTATGAACTATCGGTAAAAAGTGATGATGAACATACAGACTATGTAGTTAGTGAACAATGGGCGTCTGACGAGCACTTTGAAGCGCATAAAAACGAGCCACACTTTAAAGCGTTTGGTACGCAAGTTACTGGGCTTTTAACCAATAGTAGTATTGATGTATATAAATCAATTGGTTAAATTCTTTTTATAGTGCCTATTATGGTACGTATTAAAATACTTAGCTAAATTACATATCATAAAGTAAATACTCAAATAGGTGCTGTTAACCTACATCACCTTTTATTCTTACACTCTAACCTGCCTAAATACTCTACTTCCCCAATATACCAATGAAACCTATTAGGACTCTTTTTTGTTAATGCACAGTGCGTCGAAATCAAAAGAGGTTCATAACACTATTAAAAGTCATTTTGATATCACAACCCACTCTAATAAATAGCCTATTTAATTTGTTGTTTACATTATAGTTCTCTGGTGTAAATTATAGAAATATAATATGGCATTTTAGTCAGCCGTAAATAGCCCGAGTGGTACTCAATATGAGGCTTAAAATAGCAAACTATTTATATATTTTTTGTGTATTATATTTTTAGAGCTGAGTTAATTAAACTAATAATGGAGACATGGATATGGAAATTAATAAATCTAATCAATCTATTCTTATTTTTGTAATCCCTTTATTAACTGCGTATTTTGGATCAAAAGTCATATTTCACTTATTTGCTTTTGAGTATCTTGTGTTTACAGATACTTTTGACATTCTAAAGCTACTCATTGATATTAGTGTATTTGGAGTGTTGTTCTATATTAGTTCACTGGGTGTTGGTTACTTCATCAGAGCTAAAACATAAGTTTTTTAATCATTAGCTGGTAAATTGCTAGCTAAAAAAATCACAGCCAATAAAGCCTTAACAGCTTTAAACTGTATAATTTATATGGAGATAATAATGAAAAAATTAATCGCAATAGTAGCGTTGTTAGGCTTTGCCTCATTTGCACAAGCTAATGATAGTTTTATAGTGAATGCCAAATTTTATGATAATAAAAACTTAATTGGTTCACCTATTTTAGTAGTCAATTCAAACGAAGAGGCGTCAGTTTCAGTTGATAATTCGTATAGTTTTGCTCTTACAGTAACGCCAATTGATGATTCTACTGTTAGTTTAGCAACTGACCTAAAACTAGGTGGAAAACATATGGCTCCCTCTTTAGTTGTTGAACTAGGCAAAGAAGCAAGTATTAATATTGATGGTAAAGAACTTTCAGTTTTAGTAAGCAAATCAAGCAGCTAATAAGTTAAAAACTAGGAATATAATTAATGAGAAACTCAAGAAATGAGATAGTAAAATATGGAGTCTCTTTTGGTACGGCCCTAGCAATTGCTATTTCATGGAGTGCTAACGAGTCTGTGTTATGGGCAATTTTGCATGGTTTTTTATCTTGGTTTTATGTTATTTGGCATGTAATCACGCGATAAGTGCTTTCGCGTGTGCACTGATTGATTATGTAGATTGCGGTCAATGTGAATACTCGAGCAATTACCATCTAAAACAAATAAGTCAAAAATATAAAAGGAATAATTAATAATGAAAGGTGCTGGTGGAAGCTCTGGTGGTATTGGGCATTTTTTTATTGGTTTAATTATGATGTGCGGTGGCTTTTATATGCTGCTAAACGCAATTTCGGTGACCTCTAATTTTGGACTAAGTTCTCGCATTTATAGTGTTAATGCTTTAGGTGGCTTTGGCGTTACAGCCGGCATGGTTATGATCCCATTTATTTTTGGTGTGGGTCTGATTTTTTACAACTCTAAAAATATTTTAGGCTGGGTGCTATCTCTAGGCTCGTTAACCGCACTCATATTTGGCGTTATATCGAGTGTGCGATTTAGTATGCGAACTATGACGTCGTTTGATTTGATTGTTATTATAATTTTAGCGTTTGGCGGCTTAGGGCTATTTTTACGATCGCTTAAATCTATTGATACTTAAATAATTACCACGCTTTGTTTTAAATACAATTTTAATTATAGGCATTTAACATGATGTTCTAATGCCTAAGCTAATACATTAATAATATAATCCTTCCTATTTACTGCTTAACCAGTAACGTATTTTAAAGAGATTTATGTGAACAACTCAATACAGCTAAAACTAATTGCTACTCACTTATTAGCACAAAGAGATGAAAACCCAGCACGTTCAAACTTTCCTAAAGAGTTAGTACTAGACTCGACTGACGATGCAATAGAAGTACAAAAGTTGATGATTTACTTAAATGATCAAACAGTATATGGCTGGAAGTGTATGCTGCCTTTAGATAATGGCTCAATTATATTAGCGCCTCTTTTACATGCACCTATAAAACAAGCTGAAAATTGCCCACTGTATACAACAAAAAATAAAGCGCTTATTGAACCAGAAATTGCATTTATTTTGCAAAGCGATTTACCAAGTAATAATACCTATACAAATGAAAATGTGGATACTGCATTTGCCAGCGCCCACTTGGCACTTGAGCTTATCCAAAAAAGGTTTGATGAGGGCACTCCAAGCACTCACATTGAAAAGTTGGCCGATGGTTTATCTAATCAAGGTGTGTATTTAGGCCCACAAATAGATAAAACTAAAGCGTATAACGCAAGTACTGTAAATATTAATGTTAAGCAAACTGAGATGGAGTTAAACCTGGCGGGTGTGCATCCTGCAGAGCTTGCGCAGCTTCCACTTTATTGGGCGGTTAATTACTTATCAGCAAAGGGAATTAATTTAAAAGCAGGGCAAGTGTTTATAACAGGTTCTTATTGTGGTGTTGTTGAGCTTAATACCAATGAGCAAACATGTATTACATATGAAGATTTGAATACATTTAATGTGACATTTTTATCCCATTAAGCGAAGTACTCATTTTAACGGTCATAATAAAACAACCCACTAATTAGTGGGTTGTTTTATTAGGCTAAATTTTAATTATTTTATTTTAGAGAGTAATGCAGAATTTATTACGAGATTTCGTACGCCGTGAGCGTGATCTTCGTTAAAGGTGTTACTTTCACACCATTTGCCAACACTGTTTATATCAACCTTTGCTACTTTTGGTTTAACTGACCATGTTACTTGAAAAGGAGAGCCTGTCTCGTTGTAACTAGGACCAGTAGTTGAACCGCTATAAACAACCGATTTACCCGTATTTGTAGGTGTAGCAATAGCTTGATAGTAACCATTAACAGATGACACGGAGCTTATTTGAGCAAAATCAAGTGCGTTAGCATCGTTTACTAATACATATACTTGAGCTTCAACACGTAGTTGCGGATTTTTAATCGAATCACTTAAACAACTCCCCAAGGTAGGGCCTGGTTTTACAATTGCTGACGTATGAACGTTATGAACCTCAATGGTATCGCCAACTAAAAGCGCGCCGTGATCGCTCGGACAAATTTCAATTTTTGCTGGTTTACTTTCACTTTTAGTTAAAGAGCCTGAATATAAGTAGCCACTTTTAAAGCCTTTTCCATTACCATTTCCGGCATATTTACTAAACTCGCCACCGGCATGTTCAGCATTTTTATGAAAGTGTATATTACATAAATTCATATTTGATGAAGTTGGGGCATGAGAGAAAACTACGGTGTTTTCGCCTTTATAATTATCAATATTGCGTGGAGATTGTGGGCCAAAGCCTTTATTCGCAGTGTTTTTAGCAAGTGCTGCACGCTGCATTTTTATTATGTCGTCATTTGCTATTTCGTTGTTAACTTTAGCTAGCGTATTAAAAGACAGGATAGTGATTACAGCAGAAATTACACTTATTTTTGTTTTGATTGTCATTGAGTCAGTGCCTTTAAATCATGTTTTACGTAACAATTAAGTTAACAGATCTTGTTTTTCGTAAAATAATCCTAAAATGATAAATAATCAAACTAATGCAAAACTATTTTATAGATAAATCGTATTTTAAAATAAGTGCATCTATATAGCGGGTGCGTAATGTGTGTTGTTTTTCATGATCGGCGCCATGCCCTAATGCTTTGTTTAAAAGCTTCATGGCGGGGTGCAGTAGCGCTCTTTCTTCTTGGTTTAAGCTCGCTTTACTGCGCAGTTCTGTAATGTCGTCAACTAATAGCCTGCCAATATCTACCGAGACTATTTCGTCTATTAATCCATTTTGAGTAAGCACGCCGTACTTACTGCATAAAAACTGTTGCCAAATTTGCTGCAAGTGCTCGTCTATTTCGCAGCCAAATAGCTCTTCGCTAAACGTAAACCCTTGCTGAGCGAGTTTAGTTAGGCTTGCAGTATATTGCTGTGCAAAATAATTAAAAGCATGGCTTGATGATTCTATTTTTTGTTTTAAAAGACCTTGACCCCAATTAACACAGCCGCGCGGGTAATAGTCGTCATACTCTTCGCATTCATACAAACCTGAATATGAGCTGCAGCTAAGTTGACTTTTAATACAGTAACTTGGTTTTGGGAAAACACTTCGCTCTTGCCAAGCTAAAAGTGTATCTGCATCTATATTTAATGCTTGGCACAGTTCATCGGTGTTATAAAAATGAGTTGCTAAGTAGTCAGATAAACGCATAAAGCCTCTGGTATCGTTAAAAATAAAATACTGTTCATATATACAGTCGTTTATTTTGTATTACCAAACTTAATAACACAAGAAATTTTATAATTAAATGTAGGCTTACACCTCCAAAAGTACCGGCAATTATGTTACAAATAGCGCAAGTTTTATAAATAATGATTTTTTATGCGCACCCTAGACCAAATTAAACAAGCAAGCCTTATTACAGCTATTAAAACGCCATACTTAGCAAACGGTGAAATAGACCTAGCAAAGTACGATGAACTCGTAGAAATACAAATTGCAGCAGGCGTTGACGGCATTGTAGTTGGTGGCACAACAGGCGAAGGCCAGTTAATGAACTGGGAAGAGCATTTAATGCTTATAGCGCACAGTGCAAACAAGTATGGTGACAAACTGGTTATTGTCGGTAATACCGGTAGTAACAACACCCGTGAAGCGATTAAAGCAACTAAATATGGCTTTGCCAGCGGTATGGATGCAGCACTGCAAATTAATCCATATTACGGACGTACGTCTATTGCGGGTGTTAAAGAGCACTTTAAGCGCGTACTTGATATTGGACCTGCCTTTATTTACAACGTAGCAGGGCGAACAGGTCAAGACCTAACACCTGATATTATTGAGCCACTCGCTAAACATGAATATTTTATTGGTGTAAAAGAGTGTGGCGGTAATGAACGTATTGCCCATTATGAACAACAAGGTATTGCATGTTGGTCGGGTAACGATGACGAAAGTCACGATGCGCGCCACACACATAAAGCGCACGGTGTTATCTCGGTTACTTCTAACTTAATACCTGGGTTATTCCGTCAGTTAATGGATACTAAAAATGATGAGTTAAATACATCATTACAACCATTAATGAACTGGTTGTTCTGTGAACCAAACCCGATTGCTATTAATACCGCGTTGATGATGACAGGTGCAGTAAACCCTGTATTTAGATTACCGTATTTACCACTTAGTGATGAGCAGCAAGCTCAAGGCGAAGTATTAATTAATGAGTTAAATAACAACGATGTTGTTGGCGGCACAGCTAAGTGTATAAAGCAGGACGATATAGCCCTCCTTTCCTAGCAATATGAGCAAGCACTGAACAAAGTGTTAGTTCAGTGCTTTTTGTTAATGATTATTTACTTCTATTGCTAAAATCGGTAAAATTCCTTCCCTTATATCTTATAAAATATGCAGAGCTGTGAAATTTGTTGTTGAAGAACTCGCTATATGGATAAAGCCCGAACAGCGACAAATAAAAGAGAGTAATTGGTTTGATTCCTCTGTATTAAATCTTAGTTGGGTGCCTGCTATGCAGCGACGCCGAATGACTTCCTTTATTAAAATGGCACTCTTTAGTGCTCATCAAGTAAGCACTCAAGGTAACTACGTTAATTTACCGAGTGTTTTTTCTTCTCGCCACGGTGATTTTCACAAAACGTCTAACTTACTTATTGATGTAGTAAATGATCAGCCACTGTCGCCCACTGGTTTTGGGTTAAGTGTGCATAATGCCGCATCGGGACTTTTTGGGATAATACAGGGTAATACAAGTGCTACAAATGCTATTGCTGCAGGAGCCGAAAGCTTTATTTATGCACTCGTAGATGGCTTTGTAAGACTTGCTGATAACGATCAGCAACACATGTTAATAGTTCATACCGATGAGACTCTCCCCGATATTTACGCTCAGTACGCCGATGAACAGCAAATAGCACACTCTATTGGTTTAATAATAAGAGCGCCGCAAAAAGGCGAACCCCATTTTAGTTTAAACAAAGTATTTAATACGGGCATGGAAAAAAGCGACTTACCAATGAGTATTCAATGCGCTAAAGCTTTGTATGAGCGAAGCAATACATTACTTGTTCATAACACGCTTGAGCACGATTGGCAGCTTACATACCATGCTTAAAAATGTACAAAGGCTATGTGGGTTGATTTGGCGGACTATTGCTACTGCATTTTGCTTTTCAGTTTTTGGAATGGGTGGTTTAGTATTAGCCTTTATTGTTTTTCCTGCTCAGCGCCTATTTCAAAGTGACTCAGTTAAACAAAAGATTAAGGCTCGAAAAACAGTACATTACAGCTTCAAATTGTTTGTTAGTTTAATGCATGTAACGGGCGTTATTCGATTTCATGTTAACGATAAAGCAAAAATTGAAGGCTTAAAAGGGCAACTGATATTAGCAAACCATCCTTCTTTAATTGATGTTGTTGTCTTAATTTCGGTAGTAAAAAATGCAGATTGCGTAGTAAAGGCGCATTTATTTAAAAATCCTTTTATGCGCGGCGTTATTAAAAGCACCGGCTATATAAGTAATGACGATCCGCAGGAGCTATTACGAGAGTGCGAGCGCAGTTTGCAAAAGGGTAATAACTTAATTGTATTTCCTGAAGGGACACGGACAGAGCCTCACAAAACATTAAAGTTTAAACGAGGCGCTGCAAATATTGCAATTAGATGTCATGCGCCCATTACTACTTTTTTAATTAAAATGAAGCCAAACACTTTAACCAAGGGCACACCTTGGTATAAGGTCGCGCCATATCAGGCGCATTTTACAATGGGGCTTGCGAGCCAGCAGTTTAATTGTGCAACGTACGACAGCGATATGCCTGCGATGCAATCACGCCAATTGACTAAAGATTTACAACATTATTTTACACAAGAGCTAAAAAATATATGAGCGAATTAAAAGAACAAATAAAACAACTGATTATCTCAAGCCTTGACCTTGAAGACATGACCACTGCTGACATACAAGATGATGACGCTTTATTTGTAGATGGCCTAGGACTAGACAGCATAGATGCATTAGAGCTTGGTCTTGCGATAAAGAAGCAATTTGATGTGAAAATAGATGCAAACTCTGATCAAACTAAAGCGCACTTTGCCTCAGTTAATTCTTTAGCAAAATTTATTGAACAAGCACGTTCTTAATATATAAAAGTAGGAAGAAAGATGAAAACCGCTGCTGAAATTTATGATGTATTACACGGCATTTTAGAAAACGAATTTGAAATAGACCCAGAAGATATTAGCTTAGAGGCTAACCTGTACCAAGATCTTGATTTAGACAGTATTGATGCAGTTGACTTAGTTGTGAAATTAAGAGAAATCACAGGTAAAAAAATTGAGCCTGATGCCTTTAAGCTTGTGCGCACAGTGCAAGACATAGTCACCGAAATAGAAAAGTTAGTTAACTAATACTATGTTAAAAGCAGTTTTAACAACGTTAATTATGATTTGCTTGGCTTGCTACCCTATTATTGTGTACGTAGGCCTTACGCGTTTTAATAGTCAGATTATTACAGTATTACTGCTATTTTTACTCGGGCTTAGACTTTGGTTAAGCAGAACCTTGTTTGATAAAATGCCGTGGTTAAAGCCCGCTACATTTTTAGCAGCCATTACTATTTTGATTTCCAAGGTAATGGATAGCGACTTAGGGCTGCGTTTGTATCCCGTAATCATTAATTTAGTTATGTTAGTTGTGTTTGCGTATTCTTTGTATAAAGGGCCTTCTATTATTGAAACCTTTGCGCGCATTACTGAGCCCTCACTTGATGAAAACGGTGTAATTTATACAAAAAAAGTAACGCTAGTGTGGTGTGTGTTTTTTGTATTAAACGGTGGTATTGCCCTGTACACCAGTATTTTTAGTAGCCTAGAAACTTGGGCTTTTTATAATGGTTTTATTGCTTACTTAGGCATGGGCGCATTGTTTGCGATAGAGTGGCTAGTCAGACAAAAAGTAAAAAGGAACGCCGGTGTTTAATGCTTTTCAAAGTAATGCGATAAGAACATGTTTTAATCATACTGATAATGATATTTCGGAGCGTCAGTTTGTTAGTGATATAAACGAAGTTTTAGCAAAGCTATCAACGTTAAATGCTAAATCATCGGTTGTTTTATACACCACAGACACCTACAAATTTGCCGTGTACTTATTTGCTTTGGCACTACACGGAAACACAGTGATTTTGCCGCCTAATGGGCAACCTGCAACGTTAAACTCCTTGCTTAAACAAACACCTTTTTTTATTGGTGAGTCTGAATTAGTAGCCGATTTAGAGGCTGATTTTTTAGATATAGGAACCTTAGTCAATCAACCTCACTTTGTATCTATTGAAACAATTAAATGGCCTCAAGAAGGCACAATTGTTTTTTACACGTCGGGCTCGTCGGGTAAAGCAAAGCCAATTGTAAAAACGTGGCAGGTAATAAATAAAGAATTAAGTACATTAATTAATAGCTACGCACTGATTGATAATCCTATTTTTATAGCGAGTGTTTCGCATCAGCATATATACGGCTTATTGTTTAGATTGTTGTGGCCATTACGTGCAGGAAAGGTTGTAAATACAGAGCTATTGCATTACCCAGAACATATAGCTACAAAGCTCAAGTTATTTAAAAAAGTAGTGTTTGTTTCAAGCCCAGCGCAGTTAAAACGGTTATGTATTGATAATGTTTTAGTGGATGATAAGTCTCATTTACAATGGATTTTCTCATCAGGTGGACCGCTATTAAACGAAGATGCTGTATCGTTGTTTACGCAATTAAATAAACCAGTTACACAAGTTTTTGGTAGTACCGAAACCGGTGGCATTGCATATCGACAAGTTACTTCACTTGAAAAGGTTAGCCTTTGGCAGCCATTTTCGGGTATTAAAGTACGGGCTTTGGACGATCAGCGTTTAATTTTAAACTCACCGCTCGTTCGCGACAAAAATTACCCTTTAGATGATAGAGGCGAAGTACTTAAAAATGGTCAATTTAGATTATTAGGCCGATTCGATCGAATTATAAAATTAGAAGAAAAGCGATTAAGTTTAGATGAGCTAGAACAACATTTGTGTACTAGTGAGTGGGTAAGTGAAGCTAAAGTAATCGCCTTGCCTGGTGAGCGATTAATTGTAGGCGCTATTGTTGTGCTTACGCATAAAGGGCAGGTTTTTTTTAATGGTGACGGTAAGTTAGCTACAAATAATTTATTAAAAGCGCATGCATTAGCGCGCTTTGAGCGAATTTGTATCCCTAAAAAGTGGCGTTTTGTAGAGCAATTACCATACAACTCACAGGCAAAGTTAAATTTAAAAGCATTGGAGAGTCTTTTTGCAAAAGTTGACTAAAACACAGCCTGATTTACTGTCTTGTGAAAAAGCAGAGCAAAAGTATAAATTAAGCTTACTAGTCCCTCATGATTTAGATTATTTCAAAGGACATTTTACGGATGGCCCAATACTCGCAGGTGTTGTGCAATTAGACTGGGCTGTGGCTGCAATTTGTAAATATTATAATGTTCAGCAACCTGTTAAAAATGTTGAAGTATTAAAATTTCAGGTAGTGATTACCCCAGGTATAACAATCGAATTATTGCTTGAGCAAAAAGCAGAGAATAAATATACCTTTTCGTATAATTCAAATAAAGGACAGCATGCATCTGGCCGTGTTGTTTTTGATAGCCTGATAAATGAATAACTTTTGTATTGTTATCCCAAATTATAATCACGTCACGGTTATTGATGATGTACTGAGCCAATTATCGTCATTTAATCTTCCTATTATTATGGTTGATGACGCAAGCAACGTCGAAGCTAAAAATGTGTTCAGTAAGCTTGATGCAAAACACGCGCAGTTGAGTGTAGTTACCCACGACGATAATCAAGGCAAAGGCGGCGCGGTACAAACAGGCTTAAAGCAAGCATATAAGCTAGGATTTTCGCATGCGATACAGGTTGATGCTGATGGGCAGCATGACTTATCTGACATTAAAAAACTAATAGCGCTTTCAAACGCTCAGCCTAAAGCGCTTATAAGCTGTTGCCCAATATATGACCATTCAGTGCCTAAACACCGTTATTTAGCACGTTATTTAACGCATGTTTGGGTATGGATTGAAACGTTAAGTTTTACAATTGTAGATTCGATGTGTGGCTTTAGAGTGTATCCGCTTGAGCAAAGTACAAAGCTAATTGATGAGGTATCGCTTGGAAAACGCATGGATTTTGACCCCGAAATTTTAGTGCGTTTATATTGGCGCAATGTGCCTTTTGTATTTTTACCTAGCCAAGTAATTTACCCTGAAAATGGGCTTTCTCATTTTCAGCCATTACACGATAACGTGCGTATTTCGTGGTTACACACCCGCTTGTTTTTTGGAATGTTGATTCGCTCTCCTGTGTTAATTTGGCATAAATTAAAGAGGCGTTATGGCCGCTAAACACTGGTCTAAAATGCAAGAGCGCGGTAATTTCTTAGGTATTCAAATACTGTTGTTTGCTCATAAATTACTGGGTAGAAAAGGGCTGTGGATTGTTTTGTTTCCTGTGGTTTTTTATCTTTTTTTAACAGGAAAAGTAGCGCGTGTAGCATCTAAAACGTTTTTAGCGCAGGTTAATGTTTACCAAGGCTGCAAACAACCTGTTACGTTTAAAATGCAATTAACGCACTTTTGCAGTTTTGCAGATAGCGCATTAGATAAAATTGATGCTTGGCTTGGGCGAATAACCCAACGTGATATTAAATACACTAATGAGCATTTATTTGCTGAGCTAGATGAGCAAAATCAAGGGGCTATTTTTATAGGTTCCCACTTGGGTAATTTAGAGGTGTGCAGGGCACTTAGCCAGCACCGCAGCAGTAAAAAAATAAATGTACTGGTGTTTACCCATCACGCTGTTGAATTTAATAAAATGCTTAAAAAGATTAACCCAGATGTGTCGGTTAATTTAATACAAGTGACTGATATGGGGCCTGACTTAGCTATTTTACTAAAAGAAAAAGTAGAGCAGGGAGAAATAATCGTTATTGTTGGCGACAGAACAAGCACAACAACGGCTTCTCGGTCGGTACAGGTACCATTTTTAGGCAAAAATGCCCCATTTTCACAGGGGCCTTTTATATTAGCCGCGCTGCTTGATTGCCCTGTTTACTTTTTGTTTTGTTTAAAAGATAAAAAAAGCAAAAAGTATCAAGTGATATTTGAACATTACAGCCAATCATTAAAAATGCCTCGACGAGAGCGACAGCAGGCGCTAACACTTATTATTACTGACTATGCACAGCGTTTGAGTTATTACGCAGCTTTATATCCTTATCAGTGGTTTAATTTTTACGATTTTTGGAAAAGTGATCAGCAGGTAGTGCGCGATCAATCAATGGAGAACAAGTGTGACTGAACAAAATATACAGCTTTTTGGCAATCAGCGATTATCAATTGAAGGTATTGTTCGAGTTGCCTTTAATGAAACACAAGTGCAATTAAATAGCTGTGAAAATTTTAGCGTTAAAATTAATAGCGCTTTGCGTTTTTTAGACACACTTTTAAAAGAAGATGGCGTGATTTACGGCGTTACTACTGGTTACGGTGATTCTGTAACGGTGGCTGTACCCCTTGATTTAGTTGATGAATTACCTCTGCATTTAACTCGCTTTCACGGCTGTGGACTCGGGGATGTATTTAATAAAGTTCAAGGGCGTGCAATTTTAGCTACCCGCTTAACATCACTTTCACAGGGCTACTCTGGTATTAGCTGGGAAATGCTGCACCTACTTAAAGATTACTTAAATAACGATATAGTGCCTGTGATCCCGCAAGAAGGGTCAGTAGGTGCCAGTGGCGATTTAACACCGTTATCTTACGTTGCAGGTGCGATGGTAGGCGAGCGTGATGTGTTTTACAAAGACCAAGTACGTAACAGTGCAGAAGTTATGAAAGAAGTTGGCTTAGAACCACTAACACTAAGGCCAAAAGAAGGTCTTGCCGTTATGAATGGCACCGCGGTAATGACTGCATTAGCGTGTTTAGCGTTTGATAGGGCTAATTACTTAGCTAAACTGGCGAGCCGTATTACTGCATTATCAAGTTTAGCGCTTAAAGGAAATAGCCATCATTTTGATGAGATATTATTTTCAGTTAAGCCACATCCTGGGCAGCAACAAATTGCACGTTGGATAAGAGAAGATTTAAACCATCACGATCACCCTCGTAATGCAGACAGACTTCAAGATAGGTATTCAATCCGTTGTGCACCCCATGTTATTGGTGTGCTGCAAGACAGTCTTCCGTTTTTTAGGCACATGATAGAAAACGAGCTTAACTCAGCAAACGATAACCCAATAATTGACGGCCAAGGTGAGCATGTATTACACGGCGGGCATTTTTACGGAGGTCACATTGCAATGGCAATGGATAGCATGAAAACAGCCGTTGCAAACCTTGCTGATTTAGCAGACAGACAAATCGCTTCTTTGGTTGATACTAAGTACAACAATGGGCTACCTTCAAACTTGTCTGATAGTGCACCAGAGCGCCGTTATATTAATCATGGTTTTAAAGCGGTTCAAATTGGCTGTAGTGCTTACACTGCAGAGGCATTAAAACTAACCATGCCGGCCAGCGTTTTTTCTCGCTCTACGGAGTGTCATAATCAAGATAAAGTGAGTATGGGAACTATTGCGTCTCGCGATTGTTTACGTATTTTACAGCTAACAGAACAAGTGTTAGCAAGTACGTTATTAGCAAGTATTCAAGGTGTTAGATTGCGTATAAAACAAGGCGATCTTGAGTTTTCGACTTTAACGCAAGATATGCAAAACATGTATACCGATATAACTGATTACTTTGAAAACCTCACTGAGGATAGACCAATGGAAGCCGTGCTAAGGCAAACAATAGGGTATATTCAAACTAAACGTTGGGCGTTGTATGAATAGTAAAGGTGCATTATTAACGCATGTGGTAGAAATTGAAATTCCATTTCATGACTGCGACCCAATGAATGTTGTATGGCATGGTAATTACCCACGTTATTTAGAAGTAGCGCGCTGCGAGTTACTGCGTTTATTTGATTATGATTACCCGCAAATGCATGAATCGGGCTACGCGTGGCCAATTGTTGATATGCAAATAAAGTATGTTGCCTCAGCAGTATTTACTCAAAAAATTAAAGTAGCGGCTTATTTAAAAGAATACGAGAATAGACTACGGATTGATTACGTAATCACTGACTCGCTAACTAATAAGCGTCTTACTAAAGCCTCAACCACGCAAGTTGCGGTTGAGGTTAGCTCCAAAGAAATGCAATTTGAATCACCCGCTATTTTATTTAATAAGTTAAAAGCGGTTTTGAATTAAATTTTTATTTTATAGGCGATTAAATGAATTTTTTAAAATGTTTTACATTGAGCATAGCCATTAGCTTTTTACTGTTTTGCTCTGTAGTAAATGCAGCAGTTATTAAAGGTGAGTTTAAGCAATATAAACAATTTAATGGATTTGCTAAGCCTTTTATTTCGTCGGGTGTTTTTTCGTTAATTGACGAAAAGCTAATTTGGCAAGTGAAAATGCCTGTTGAGAGTATGCTCATAATAGAAAACGGCAAAGTGCTTGCACAAAATGCCAATGGTGAGTTAATACCACAACCCGGTAGCGGGCAATTTGTAGGATTACTGAGTGACTTACTTAGCGTAAATATGAGTGCGCTGGAAACACGTTTTGACATTGCTAAAATGCAAGACAGTTGCACACAGTTAACACCAAAAGAAGCGATGCTACAGCAATTATTTAGTGATTTTATTTTATGTGAAACTGCTAAGCAAGTGAGCAGTATTACACTAAATGAGCACTCAGGAAATAACACAAAAATTGAGTTTACTTATTCCAAATAAAATTATGTTTTTAAATAATGCAGTGGTTAATTAAGGGAATAGTGCAGTGACAAAACGAATTACCGTTATTGTAGGGTGGTTTAGCAGTTTAATTTTACTTTTTGCTGCAGCTTTTTGGCTGTCTAAACCAACGTTTAGCGCCGATATGTTTAGCTTATTGCCAAAGTCGCACTCCCAAATTGCACATGCGGAAGATGTTTTTTTTCAGCAAAATGCTAACCGTATTATGTTCTCGTTTGTAGGAAATAATAAAAATAAAGCATTTGATGATTTCCAAAAATGGCTTGACGATAATGCAATTAAAAGCACATTTAACTTTCCGTCCGTTAACGATTTAGCGCAAACATTCTCACCTTTCAAACATGCGTTATTAAGTGATACTTACAAGCAAACATTAAGCAAAAAAACAACGTTTGAACATTATTACCTTGAGCAATTAAATCAGTTAGGCAACCCATTTGTAAGTGCTACCTTAAGCAAAGATACAAGTTTGAGCTTAGCGGCATTTATAGAAGATAACTTAAAACAAAGCCAATTGTTTACGCTTGAACAAGGTCGTTTAACTCGACGTTTAAAAGGCGTTGAATACCGTGTCATTTTGGCAAACTTAGCGCCCGAAAATTTAGGGGTTAATAAATCAATTGATTTAGCTGGCGCGATAATTAAACAGATAAATATACTTAATAAAACCTACCCTGATTTAAGCATTACTTACTCTGGTGTGCTATTTCATACGGCTGAAAATGCTAAACAAGCTAAATACGAGATGAGCCTGTTTGGTGGCATTAGCTTATTAGCCCTTATTGCTATGGTATTTTGGGTATTTAGGCGTTTAAACAGTATTTTATTAGCAAGCTTTAACGTACTGAGCGCACTTATTGGTGGCGCTATCGCTATGGTGTTGCTGTTTAATACTATTCATTTATTAACGCTTGTTTTTGCAGTTACCTTGATTGGTATTGCCATTGATTATGCATTCCATGGTATGACTGACTTAGCCAAAAAAGAGCATGAAAAAGGCTACAGCAAAGGGACTCAATCTGCGCTTTTACTCTCTCTTATTACGACTACGCTGGGTTATTGCTGCTTACTAGGTGCACCACTAACGTTATTATCTCAAGTTGGTGTGTTTGTTATTGCGGGTTTAGTGAGTGCTTGGCTATTTACAGTTTTAGTTTTGCCATTGTGGCAATCTACACTCACGTTATCGCCTTCGAGTTTATTGATGAGTCAAAAGCTCATTAAGGTTTTTTTATACTGCAATAGTTTAAAAAAGCCAATACTCATTACATTATTAGCCCTTATAAGTGCGTTATTTTTAATAAAACCTATTAGCTTTAATGACGATGTAAAGCTATTAAATGCAAGCTCCGAACATTTAATGCTAAATGAAAAAAAGCATTTGTTATTACTTGGGCAATGGGATAGCCAAATTGTTTTTATGTTTGCAGATAGCGACGAAGCGCTATTACAAAAACAAGAACAGTTTTTAAAACGCTTAACCCAACTAAACCCTAATTTTAAACATAATAGCATTAGCCATTGGTTGCCTAGTTTACAAAAGCAGAGGGATAACCAAGCCTTGTTTGAACAGGCTAAAAACAAAGGGACTTTGGATATTGCAGAGCGCATTACAGGGCAAGCGTTAGTAAGTACAAAAGCGCCCTTATTAACTTATGAAACACTCGCCACGAGTACATTTAAACCATTACTGCTTTCTCAAATGGTTGTTGAGTCAGAACAATCGATAACGTGGGTGTCTATTTCGGGTATTTCATCTGATCAACTAATTAATGAGGTTGAAAAAAACAATGGAATTTACCTTTATAATAAACCTAAACAAATTACTGCTTTATTAAGTGATTACCGTGAATATTTACTGTTAAGCCTAGTGCTTGCGGGTTTTATTAGTTGGCTGCTTTTTAGTTGGCGATTTACGATTAAGATAGCGCTGCTGCAGGTGACCATTTTATCTGTTGTGGTGTTGAGCATGCTTTGGGTATGTAATGCGATTCAAGGTAGCTTGTCGTTATTTAATTTGCTCGGTGCGTTACTTGTTATTGCCTTAGCAATTGATTACCTCGTTTTTTATCAAATAAATAAGTTAGAGCCCAAAAATGTGTTAGCGATTAGCTTATCGGCTGCGTCATCAATGTGGGTATTTGGCATGTTGAGTGCATCTGATACACCGGCTATTTTTAGCTTTGGGCTGAGTGTAATGGTAGGGGTTTTAGCTATTTACTTTTTATCACCGCTGAGTGTTTTAAAGCCTCAAAAGGAACAATAATTTGAATAACCTTGAGCAGTACGATGTTGTTGTTATTGGCGCTGGGCCTTCTGGTGCATTGGCTAGTAGTCTTTTAGTTCAAAAGGGATGGCGGGTACTGGTACTTGAACAGCAGGCGTTTCCACGTTTTTCAATTGGTGAAAGCTTACTGCCGCAATGTATGGCGTACTTAGAAGACGCGGGCTTAATCGATACACTACATAACAATGCAGCGGCTTTAGGTTTTCAGTTTAAAGATGGCGCTGCTTTTCATCGGGCAGGGCAAAATACAACTATAAATTTCACTGAAAAATTTACTAAAGGCCCAGGCACTACGTATCAAGTGAAAAGAGCCGACTTTGACAAATTATTAGCAGACAAAGCACAAGGACAAGGCGTAGAAATCAGATATAAGCACACGGTGATTGACTACTGTGACGAGCCAAATGGTGCATCATTAGTGGTACACAATGAGCAGCAGCAAGCTTATCGCGTTAATGCCCGATTTGTATTGGACGCAAGTGGCTTTGGGCGTGTATTACCAAAATTGTTAGATTTAGAGCTTCCCTCTAACTTTCCTGTTCGAAGCGCTTATTTTAGTCACTTTAAAGACAATATTAGTGATACAAGCTTCGATCGAAATAAAATTTTGATTACCGTACACCCTCAATATTCTGACGTATGGTATTGGCTTATTCCCTTTAGTGATGGTACTGCGAGTATTGGGGTTGTGGCGCAGTCAGAGCGTTTTAATGATGATGAATCTAGCGATTTACTAAATCAATTTATAGAGCAAGACCCTTATTTAAAAACACTGTTAGCACAGCGTGAGTTATTAACTCCAGCAAAAAATATAAAAGGCTACTCGGCAAATGTGAGTAAGTTATATGGTAAGCACTTTGCTTTATTGGGTAATGCGGGGGAATTTTTAGACCCGGTATTTTCATCAGGTGTAACAATTGCACTCAAATCTGCAAATTTAATTGCCCCACTTGTTGATCGCTATTTAAAAAACGAAGTCGTCGATTTTGACGCTCACTACGCACAGCCATTACAAGCTGGAGTCGATTGTTTTAGAACATTTGTAACAGGGTGGTACGATACGCGCTTTCAGGATGTGATATTTTACTCTGAACAAAATACTCAGGTGCGAGAAATGATTAGTGCTATTTTAGCGGGTTACGCATGGGATACAACTAACCCATTTGTTGCACAAAGTGAACGCCGTTTAAATGTGTTGGCTCAGTTATGTCAAAATTAATTAAGTATGCGGTGTGTAGTGCATTTATATTTGTTGTATTGAGCGCATGTACGAGCTTTACAGCATCTAAAAATAGAGTGTATCTATCACCTAATATTCAATTAAATATTAATAGCGTGCCAGCACAAATGTTTGATAAGTCTTGGCAGCATGTTTTGTATATTACGAATCAGCAAAACACACACACTGTATTTGCCCAATTAGCTATAAATGACAAAGGTGCAATTAAGTTATTGTTAATGACAGTGCAAGGCTTTCCGATTATGGAGCTTGAAAAACCTTTAAATGGCCCAGTAAAAACACGAAATATGCTGGCGGTAGAAGGGATAGACCCTCATTATATTTTAGCGGATATTGCATTAGTACATTGGCCAGTAGCATTTTTACAAAAGCAGTTAGAGGGTGCTTTAATAGAGCAGGTTGGCTCTAATCGGGAAGTATTTAACGATGAGGGTACATTTATCACCATTGACTATAGTGATGAGTCGACAACGTTGAACAATATTTTACATCAGTATCAAATAACATTTAAAAAGGTAGAACAGTGACATATTGGCTGAATGATTTAGGCATTGTGAGTGCGATGGGCATAGGCCAAGATGCAACCACAACAAGCTTAAATAAATATAACCCTGCAACTCCTTTATTAACTTTAAATAAAAGTTTAAGTGCTGAGCAAACCCCGCTGTATGTCGGGCAAGTTCAGTCTATTGCTTTATCAAATAATAAACGTATCAATACATTTATTGATCTAGCTTTAGAGCAGATTAAGCCAACCTTAGATAAAATTTCGCATATTGATAAGTCGCGTATCGCAATTGTAATGGGTACTAGTACATCAGGTATTCATGATGGCGAAAGAGCGCGTAAAAGCTATGAAAGTACAAAACTCTGGCCTGATGACTTTAGTTACAGTGATCAAGAGTTAGCAACACCCGCTCATTACATTGCACATAAAATAGGGGCTCTAGGGCCTTGTTACAGTATTTCTACTGCATGCACGTCGAGTAGCAAAGCGTTAATTAGCGCCCGAGCTTTGCTAAATGCTGATTTAGCCGATGTGGTAATTTGTGGTGGTGCGGATAGTTTGTGCCAATTAACAATTAATGGCTTTGACTCGCTCGCTTCTTTAAGCTCGGGTTTATGCCAGCCTTTTTCTAGCACCAGAGACGGCATTAATATTGGTGAAGGGGCCGCTTTATTTGTAATGACTAAAAATACGCCAATAACAAATAACGGCGTTATGTTACTAGGCAGTGGCGAAAGCTCAGATGCGCATCATATGTCAGCCCCCGATCCTAATGGGATGGGCGCCCAAGCCTCAATGGAAAAAGCACTAAAAAGCGCAAAGTTATCCTGTGGTGATATTGATTATATTAACGCTCACGGTAC